>DATCXG010000411.1:0-4838 GCA_036565945.1 Gemmatimonadaceae bacterium | reverse complement strand
GCAGGCGTTGTCGACGCCGACCCATTGCTCTTCCACGCTCGCTGGACCGCCGCGGCCGGGATTCAGCAGCCAGACGCCGGGCCGCACGAGCTGCTGGAAGTCTTTGTCGCCCGAAACGACGACGACGTTGACATCCGCCTCCGTCCCCTGGCGCGCCAGCGTGCCGATCACATCATCGGCCTCGTAGCCCTCGAGAGCGAGCACGCGAATCCGGTAGGCCGAGAGCAACTCCGCGATGCGCTCCATCCCCCGATCGAAATCGGATTGCAGCTCCTCGGAGAGCTTTTCGCGTGTGGCCTTGTAGTCCGGATACCGTTCGTGGCGGAACGAGAGACCCGAGTCGTGCACCCACGCGATGTACTCCGGCGTGTGCCGCTCGAGCAGTCGTTGGAGAAAGTTCACGATCCCCCACGCGGCCGAGGTGTTCTCGCCGCGGCTGGTCGTCAGGGGGCGGGCGATGAGGGCGAAGAATGCGCGGTAGATGAGCGCATAGCCATCGATGAGAAAGAGGCGCGGAGACGTGGGAGGCTGCATAGCACGAAAGTTCGCGGGGTGGTCAGCGCGGCACCAGCCCGCGCAAACACGACGCCCCACCAGATGGACTGGTGGGGCGTGGGATGTTCACGCCTGTCTCAGTCGGACAGGCGGGGGCGCGTCGAACGGCCTACGGTTCTCGATGGAGACGCTTAGACTCGCTGGACGTTGGCGGCGTGCAGCCCCTTCTCTCCCGTCAGGATCTCGAACTCCACCTCTTGCCCTTCGGCAAGGGTCTTGAACCCGTCCATCGTGATCGCTGAGAAGTGAACGAAGACATCTTCGCCGCCTTCCTGCTCAATGAAGCCATAGCCCTTCGCATCATTGAACCACTTGACTTTCCCTCTGGCCATTCGCGCTGCCCCCTGCGGAGTGAAACGGATCCTGCACTACGTTGTGCCGGGCAAGCCTTCGGCGGCTTGCGAGCGCCTATATAGGAACAGATTGCGTTTTTGTCAAGGGAAGGCTATCCGCCACGCCAGGAGGGCCAGCGCCACGGCGGTAACGATCCGGAGATTGTCGTCGATCCCCCCCTGCGGCCACTCAGCCGCCGTTGCCGCAGCCGCCGCGATCACCCCCTCCACAGGGGAGAGTTGCGCGACGAGGAGTGCTCCTCCGAGCGTGACCACGAAACACGCCGCACTGCCCGCGAAGGTCTTCCGCGAAGTGCCGCCACGGGCCCGGGCAACCCCGCGACCGACGAGCGCCGCCACCGCGTCACCCGCGGAGACTGCCCACATCGCGGTGATCGCAACGTCTCGTGGCGCGAGGAGGACGACACCTAGGAAGGCCAGAATGAGCCAGGTGGCACCAGCCCATTGGTCGTGCTCGTGCGGGCGGAGAATCGCTCCGACCGTACGTTGAAAGATGGCACGCGTGGTCGCGTGGCGCGCGCGCACGATCTCCAGGGCGACCACGATGATACTCGCCGCAACGAGGAGCAGGATGAGGACGCGCCGGCTCAGCCCACCAGCGTATGCCAGCGGCGCGGCGACGGTGAGGATGTGCAGGGCTTTGCGGGCCAACTCGTGACGGAAGGCGAAGGCCCGTGGCGCGTGGGCCACTTACGAATGGCTCCGCATGCGCTGCACCGCAGCCTCGAATTCCATCGCACTCTGGGCGGTCAGCTGCCAGCGCTCGCCAGAGCCGCTCCGATTCACGAACACGAGCTCCAGGTGTTGTTGACTGTAGACCCAACTCTCCATGCGACCGCGGTCGTCCGGCATCGGCCCAGGCGAGAGAATCTGATCTGGCTCGCCGAGCGTGATGAACACTTTCCCGCGATCCGTGAGCCACCCGGCAATGCCCTCGTCGCGGAAGCGATCGTTCGCCATCTGCAGCCGAGCGAAATAGGCGCGGATCCCTTCGTGCTCCGGCGTCGTCGGCGCCGGATCCGTGGCCCGCCAGAATGCAGCCCACGCCGCGGCGCGATTCGCCGGGGCCGTGTTGCGTAGCGCGTCCAGCTGGTCCGGCGCGGCAAAGTAGCGCAGGTAGCTGAGCATGTCCTCGAAGCTCGCGATCGCGCCCTCGTCGAAGAAGCTCACGAAGAGCGGCGACTGCACGGTGTCGGCTCCGCCGACGGGCGCCGCTTCCACCTCGAACTGCCCCACCCCGATCCGTGAGGCGGGTACGGAAATGACCGCCGCGTCGAGGGAGTCGCTGCCGGCCATGGTCACGGTATCGCGCCAGACGACGGAGCCGTCGCGATCCCGCGCCAGCACTCCGATGCGCGCGCTCGCTGGCATGCCATACCCCTCCATGTACATCTGCATCGCGGAGTCGCGCCCGAAGACGATCGTCGCCCGGGGATTCGCGATCAGCCCGGGCGTCGTATCCCGGGTCGAGCGTGCGGCCACTTGGTAGACTGGCACAGGTGAGGAGAGTGTTCCTGCCCCCAGACGTGGAACGGTGACGCGAATCTCTTGCGCGCCAGTGCGGATGCTTCCGTCATCCTGAACCGAGACGGTGCACGTATAGGCACCGGGGGCCAGCGCGATGAACTTCTGAAACACGATGCTGGGATCGGAACGGCTCGCATCCTTGAGCGACGCAATGCGTACGATCTCGTGCGCCTCCATGTGCCGCATCGGTGCTCCGCCGCTGGACGTAGCGCTCCGAACATCAGCCACGACCGTGTAGGCCGCACGGGGGGTGTCATCCTCCGCCGAGAAAGTGAGGGCATGGTTGGCCATCGAGAGCGAGAGGAGCATGAGCGTCGTATCGGGCGAGGACCCCGCGAGGTAGTGCACGCTCCCGACGAACGGCAGCGGCTCCGATACGGCGAGCAGCCCGGCACGCCGATAGATGGGCGTGGGATCGAGCGACGTGCTCTTGGCATCGTTGTGCGGCGCCAGTCGGGGCTCAGCGTCGCGGCGGCCTGGGCCGTGCCGGGCCGCGCAAGCCGCGGCGCCGACGCACAGCACGGGCATCAACGCCACACGAAGAGAGCGAACGAACGGTCGGCGCATGCGAGATGCTCCCCGAAGGTGAGAGGGACGGCGCAGACGTTGGATGCGGAAGGCGCATCGCTTGCTCGGCCTGGCACGCGCGATTAGCTTCGCCCCGGTGACCCGCGAAGACCTTTCCGGAACAACGCTCGCCGGATATACACTTCACGATATGGTCGGCGAAGGAGGAACGGCAGTGGTGTACCGTGCCGAACATCCTGAGCACGGGTCCGTTGCCATCAAGGTACTGCGCGAGAAGCTGCGCAGCGACCGTACCGCGGTAGCCCGCTTCCTCCGAGAAGCCTCGTACGGCACGCGCGTGCTGCACCCCAATGTGGTACGGACCATCGAAATCGGCGAAGCCCGTCCGGGGCTGCACTTCCTCGCCATCGAATGGGCGCCGGGGACGCTCCTCGAGCACTACGCCAAACGGCATGCTCCGCTCCCCAACGACGAGGTCGCGCAGATCATCGGGCAGATCGCCGAAGCGGTGCATGCGGCGCACACGGCCGGGATCGTTCACCGTGACCTCAAGCCGGACAACCTGATGTACGATCCGGCCACGCGGCAGACCAAGCTGCTGGACTTCGGCATCGCCGCCCACGCCGATCTGTCGCCGGAGGAACGCCTCACGCGGGCCGGCTTCTTCGTGGGCACGTTGATGTACGTCGCGCCGGAAGCGTTGTCCGGACAACTCGTCACGGCCGCCGCCGACCAGTACAGCCTCGCGACGATCGCCTACTACCTGCTCTCCGGCACCCTGCCCTACCTCGCGAAGACCCAACGCGAGATGTTCACACAGCTCCTCTCGCAGCCTCCCATTCCGCTGAATAGCGCCCGGAAGGGGATCCACGTGCCTCCCGCTGTCGAGGCCGTGATCATGCGCGCGCTCTCCCGCGATCCGGCTGATCGGTACCCGGACGTGCTGGCCTTCGCCGACGCACTCCGTACGGAGCTCCTCAGGCCACCGGCGCCCCAGCAGGGATTGCTCGCCCGCCTGCTCGCCGTGGTGGGCGTGAAGGGACGAGCGTAGAGAAGCGCCGAGCCACTTTCCTACGCCACGGTCTGCTGCCGAGCCGCTTCGCGCTCTGACAGCACGGCATCAACGCGTTCCACGGGGAGCCAGACGGTAAAAGTCGAGCCCTTCCCCAGCTCGCTCTCCAGCGTGAGATCGCCGCCCAGGAGACGGGCGAGCCGGCGGGAGATGGCGAGACCGAGCCCCGTGCCACGTTGTGCGGAATCCCCGCGTGAGCCGGCATCGACCTGCTCGAATTCCTCGAAGATCCGCTCCTGATCATCCGGCGCGACCCCGATGCCGCTGTCCGCCACCTGGAGGGCGATCCACGCGCCCCTCATGCCTCCGGTAGGCGATGCCCACGGCCTCGGCACCGTCCCTATCTCTCCGGCCGTCGCTCCCTGCTCGTCAACTATCCGTGCGCGAACCGCGACGCCGCCGGACGGGGTGAATTTGACGGCGTTCCCCAGCAGGTTCATGAGGATCTGACGGAGGTGCATCGGATCCGTGCGAACGCGGGGGAGGGACGGGTTGATCGCGATCGAAAAGTTGAGCCCGCGCTCGCTGACCAGGGATTCCACCTCACTCACTAGCTCCAGCACGAAGGCACGCAGGTCGATGGTCTCGACGTGCACCTCGAATCTCCCAGCTGCCATCTTCGCGATGTCGAGCACCTGGTCCACGAGGTGTCGCAGGTGATTGGCCGACGACGCGATGCGTCCGACCGGCCCGACCTGGCGCGCGCTCAGCTCCCCATAGACACCATCCCGCAGGAGGTCGATGAAGCCGACGATCGCGTTCAGCGGCGTTCGCAGCTCGTGCGAGACGTTCGCCAGAAATTC
>DATCXG010000403.1:0-5413 GCA_036565945.1 Gemmatimonadaceae bacterium | reverse complement strand
CGGCGGGCGCTCCGGCTCGATCGATGGCGCAAGGCAAGCGCTGCTGGCCGCTGACTGGACGCACAACGCCACGATCCAGAACGTCATTCTCCAAGTACAGCAAGCGTACTTCGACTACGTAGCCACGAAGGCGCTGCTCGTCGCGCAGCAGACCACCCAGGAGGAGGCGCGCCGCAACCTCGAGGCGGCCCAGGAGCGCCACCGTGTTGGGCTGGCCACGGTGGCCGATGAGCTGCAGGCACGGACGGCACTCTCGCAGGCACGCCTCGATGTCCAGACCACCGAGGGAGCGCTGCAGATCACCCGCGGCGCACTCGCCGTCTCGGTGGGACTCCCCGCGAACGTGCCGTACGATATCTCGCCACCCGACACCACCTTCCCCGTGGAGAGCCTGGTGGATAGCGTGGACGCGTTGATCGCCGCGGCCGTCAAATCGCGACCCGATCTGGCAGCCCAACAGGCAACCCTGGCAGGGGCCCGGGCCAGAATAAAGCAGGTACGCTCGGCGCGTCTACCAGCGCTGGAAGTCTCGGGCACCGGCTCACGCACATACCTGCGCGCACTCCCCCGCGGCGGAAACAGCTACACCGTCAACATAGGTCTGAGCATTCCGTTGTTCGCTGGCTTCTCCCGTGCATATGACCAGGTGCAGGCCGAAGCAGAGGCCGAGGCGGCTGCCGCCCGCGTCGATGCAATGGAACAGCAGGTGATCTTCGAAGTGTTCAGCTCGTACTACGCGTTACAGACCGCCGCGCGCCGCGTGCGCACGGCCGCCGATCTGCTAGCCAGCGCCCAGCAGTCGGAGGAAGTAGCGCTGGGTCGCTACCGCGCTGGAGTGGGCACCGTGCTCGACCTGCTATCCGCACAGAGTGCGCTGGCCAACGCACGCGCCCAGCAGGTACAGGCGCGCTGGATATGGCAGACCGCGCTCGCCCAACTCACCCACGACACCGGTATCCTCGATACGCGCGGGGGAAGCCCGTTCAGGCTCGCTCCCGATTCGACAGAGAATAATCCCCCACGATGATTCATAGATCTTCGCTCAGTGCCCCCGGCTGCCCGGCGACACCGCTTCCGATGCGAGCGCTGGCGGCACTCGTAACCGTTGTGCTTCTCACAGCCGGCTGCAGCGACCCGCAACCTCAGACACACTCCGTTGTGCCGGTCACCGTCGCCAGGGTGGAGCGGCGCCCGGTTCCTGCGGAGATCAACGCCACCGGCACCGTGGAGCCGCTGCAGACCGTGGCGGTCGCCTCGCAGGTGGGCGGCATCCTCACGCACGTGGGGTTCAGGGAAGGCGACGAGGTGAAGCGCGGGCAGGTGCTCTTCCGCATCGACCCTCGCCCCTACCAGGCCGCACTGCAGCAGGCGGAGGCGATGCTGGCCAAGGACCGCGCCCAACTGGTCGCCGCCGATCAAGATGTGAAGCGCTACGAGGCGCTCGCCACCAAGGACTACGTCACGCCGCAGCAGTTCGAGCAGATGAAGGCCAACGCCGCATCGCTGCGCGCAAGCGTGAGCGCCGACCAGGCCGCCGTGGACAACGCCCGCCTCAATCTCCAGTACGCCACCATCCGCGCGCCCATTGACGGCCGTGCGGGTGCGCTCCTGCTGCGCGAGGGAAACCTCGTCCGGGCCAACGGCCAGACGCTGGTGGTGGTCAACCAGCTCCGCCCGATCCTCGTGCGCTTCGCCGTACCGGCATCAAACCTGCCGAGCATCCGCCAGTACAAGAGCGACTCGCTGGCCATCCATGCGCAGCCGGCGAGCGGGGTGGGCGAGACCGCTCGTGGTACTCTCTCGTTCCTCGACAACGCGGTAGATACCACCACCGGCACGATCCTGCTGAAGGGACTGTTCCCCAACACCAACGGTGAGCTCTGGCCCGGTGAGTTCGTGAACGTCGCGTTGGAATTGTTCGTACAGAAGGATGCCATAGTCGCGCCGGCGCCGGCGATCGTCCAGAGTCAGAAGGGGACGTACGTGTTCGTGATCCAGAACGACACAGCACATGTGCGCGACGTGACCGTGGCCCGCACGGTGGGCGACCTGGCCATCATCGGCGATGGACTCGCGCCAGGCGAGCTGGTAGTCACCGATGGTCAGTTACGCGTTACCCCCGGCGCGAAGGTCCAGATAAGGGGCGCGCCGAACAGCGATCAGCCGAGGACGGAATGAATATCTCCGCGTTGTTCATCCGACGCCCGGTCATGACCACCCTGGTCATGGCCGGTATTCTCATCTTCGGGATCGTCGCATACCAGCGGCTCCCTGTGAGCGACCTCCCGTCGGTGGACTATCCTACCATCTCGGTGAGCGCATCGCTCGCCGGTGCGAGCCCGGAAACGATGGCCTCGGCGGTTGCGACGCCGTTGGAGAAGCAATTCTCCACCATCCCGGGCGTGGATCAGATGACGTCCACGAGCGAACAGGGAAGCACCAGCATCACGCTGCAGTTCACGCTCGACCGGGACATCGACGCAGCCGCGCAGGATGTGCAGGCGGCCATCTCTCAGACACTCCGTCGGCTCCCCGATGGGATCATCCCGCCATCTTACCGGAAGGTGGACCCATCGGCGTCGCCAATCCTGTTCCTGGCGCTCGTCTCGCCCACCATGCCGCTCTCGGAGCTCGACGAGTACGGCGAGACTTACCTCGCGCAACGCATCTCCACGGTATCGGGCGTGGCGCAGGTACAGGTCTACGGATCGCAGAAATACGCTGTGCGGATCCAGCTCGACCCGCAGGCCATGGCAGTGCGCAAGATCGGCATTGATGAGGTGGCCAACGCCGTCAACACCGGCAACGTGAACCTCCCCACCGGCGTCCTCTGGGGAACCGACAAGGTCTACACGCTGCAGTCCAACGGCCAGCTCCAGAACGCCAAGGAATTCCGGCCGCTGGTCGTCGCGTACCGCAACGGTGCGCCCGTGCGGCTCCAGGATCTGGGGAACGTCATCGATGGCGTGGAGAACGACAAGTCGGCTGGCTGGTTCAACGGCACACGGTCGATCGTGCTGGCCGTGCAGCGGCAGCCGGGCACCAACACGGTGAAGGTGGCCACGGACGTGAAGGCGGCGCTGGCCGAGATGGAGAAGCAGTTCCCGCCGTCTGTGCAGGTGCACACCATGTACGACCGCTCGATCTCCATCCAGGATTCCGCGCACGACGTGAAGGTCACGCTCTTCATCACCCTGTGCCTCGTGGTGATGGTGATCTTCCTCTTCCTCAAGAACATCTCGGCCACGGTCATCCCCAGCCTGGCATTGCCGATGTCGCTGGTGGGCACCTTCGCGGTGATGTACCTGCTGGGCTACAGTCTCGACAACCTCTCGCTCATGGCACTCACCTTATCGGTGGGCTTCGTCGTGGACGATGCCATCGTCATGCTCGAGAACATCGTGCGCCACATCGAGCGAGGCGAGCCGGTATTCCAAGCGGCCCTGAGGGGCTCGCGTGAGATCGGCTTCACCATCCTGTCGATGACGCTCTCGCTCGTCTCGGTGTTCATCCCCGTGCTCTTCCTGGGCGGCCTGCTCGGTCGACTCTTCCACGAGTTCGCGGTGACCATCGGTGTGGCAATTCTTGTGTCGGGCCTGGTGTCGCTCACGCTGACGCCGATGCTCTGCAGCCGCTTCCTCAAGCCGCAGCAGCGCGACAAGAAGCACGGCCGCTTCTACAACACCACCGAGCGGGCGTACGAGAGCATGGTCGGCGGATACTCGCGCAGCCTGGAGTGGGCGATGCAGCGCCGTGGCCTGGTCATGGTCTTCTCGGCGGCGATCCTGGTCGGCACCGGCATACTGGCCGTGGTGGTTCCCAAGGGCTTCCTGCCGAGCGAGGATACCGGTCAGATCTCCGCCACTACCGAGACCGCCGAGGGCACTTCCTACGACAACATGCTCCGCCACCAGCAGGAGCTGGCCGCCATAGTACAGCAGGATCCCAACGTGGAGACCTTCACCTCCTCGGTTGGAGGCGGACGCGGCACGGTGAACCAGGGCCGGCTCATGATCCACCTCAAGCCGCGCTCCGAGAGGAAGCTCAGCGCCGACGAGGTGATCCAGGAGTTGGGGAAGAAGCTGGCCGTGGTTCCTGGCACCAAGGTCTACCTCACCAATCCGCCCCCGATCAACGTCGGCGGCCGGCGGACGAAGAGCCAGTATCAGTTCACATTGCAGAGCGCGGACATCGGGGAGATGTACGACGCGTCCAACAAGCTCCTCGATCGGATGCAGCAGCTCCCCGCGTTGCAGGACGTCACGAGCGATCTGCAGATCAAGAATCCGCAGGTGGACGTCAAGATCGACCGCGACCGCGCCTCATCGCTGGGGATAAGCGCCGACCAGGTCGAGCGCGCCCTGTACAACGCGTACGGCGCGCGGCAGGTCTCCACGATCTATACCCAGAACAACCAGTACTGGGTGGTCATGGAGCTCATGCCGCAGTACCAGCGCGACCTCTCGGCGCTGAACATGCTCTATATCCACTCGAGCACTGGCGAGCTCGTACCGCTCGCCTCGCTGGCGACCATAACCGAGAGTGTGGGGCCGCTGACGGTGAACCACTCGGGGCAGCTTCCCTCAGTGACGCTCTCCTTCAACCTCGCGCCCGGTGTGGCCCTCGGCGACGCGGTGGCACTGGTGGAGCAGACCGCCAACGAGGTTCTGCCGGCAAGTGTGTCGACTGCATTCTCGGGTACCGCTGCCGCCTTCCAGGATGCGCAGAGCGGGCTGCTGATGCTGCTGGTACTGGCGGTAGTGGTCATCTACATAGTGCTGGGTATCCTGTACGAGAGCTTCGTCCACCCGCTGACGATCCTGTCGGGGCTCCCGTTCGCCGGCTTCGGGGCACTGTTCACGCTCCTGATATTCGGCATGGATCTCAGCGTGTACGCATTCGTGGGGATCATCATGCTGATCGGCCTCGTCAAGAAGAACGCGATCATGATGATTGACTTCGCCATCGAAGCGGAGCGTACGGAGGGGAAGTCGGCGCATGAAGCGATCATGGAGGCGTGCGCCGTGCGGTTCCGTCCCATCATGATGACCACGATGGCCGCGCTGATGGGGACGCTCCCGATCGCGCTGGGCACCGGCGCCGGCGCCGAGTCGCGCCGCCCGCTGGGGGTGGCGGTAGTAGGCGGCCTGGCCTTCTCACAACTGATCACCCTCTACGTGACCCCGGTGATCTACACCTACCTCGACGGCCTCCAGGCCCGCCTACGCACCCTCGGCAAGGCGCCCAGGACGGTGGAGGCGGAGGGTGTGCCGGTGGTGGTGGCGGGAGACTGAACTACGGGGGGCAGGGTTCAGGGTTCAGGAGGTAAGGGAACTGATAGGTTTCAGGACCTGCCCCAGCGTCGAGGCCTCGACGCCGAGGTAGTTCCTGCCCCCTGAACCCTGAACCCTGC
>DATCXG010000387.1:0-7708 GCA_036565945.1 Gemmatimonadaceae bacterium | reverse complement strand
TGCGATGGATCGAGCGATGGTCGTTGCGCCGCACCGACTTCTGGTGCTCGACCAGCCGTTACACGGCCGACCGCACGCAACAGGTGCTGCGCCATCCTGGACCACCGGATGCGATTCTGTACAATCCGGTGGATGTGCCGCCGATCGCGTCGGCCGGTGAGCGCTCGCGCCACAGCATCGTGTACAGCGGCACGCTCACGGAAAAGAAGGGGATCATCTCGCTCATCCGCGCCTGGCCGCGCGTCGCGGAGGCGATGCCCGATGCGCAACTCGAGATATTCGGCAAGGATGGCCGCGCGGCGTCGGGTGGCTCCATGCGCGAGCACCTCGTCTCGCTCCTGCGCGGCCAGCCCGGCGAGGCGCGCGTCCACTTCCATGGGCACGTGACGCGTACTGAGCTGATGCACGCGCTGGGTTGCGCGCGGGCGGCGATCTTCCCGTCCTACGCGGAGGCGTTCGCCCTCGCCCCACTCGAGGCGATGGCATCCGGTTGCGCTACGATCTACTCGCGGCGCGGCAGCGGGCCGGAGTTGATCGACGACGGCCGCGACGGCCTCCTCGTGGACCCCGACCAACTGGAAGAGATGGCCGAGGCGATGATTCGTCTGCTTGCCGATGATGCACTGGCCGCCACACTCGGCGCTGCCGGGCGCCAGCGCGTGCTGGACCACTTCTCGGTAGACACGATGGCCGAGCGAAACATCGAGTTCTACGCGCACTGCATCGAGTCCTTCGATGCGGCGCGCGCGAGCCGGCACAACTGATGGCCACCGACCCGCGTGCCAGGTCAGCCACATTCCGTGAATCGGCCGCCATTGCAGCCCCGCGGAACGATGAGGAGCCGACGACAGATGACAGGCGCGAGCCCGTGCTGACCACGCTCGAGGGATGGCGTAAGCCGGCCTCCCAGGCAGAGGAGGGCCGTCTTGCGGACTGCTCTCTGGTGATTGCCACCTACAAGCGGAGCGTCGAAGTGTGCGCGTTGCTCCGCCGGGTGCAGGAACTACCCGATGCGCCGGCCGAGGTGGTAGTGGTGGATGGTTCTCCCGATGATGCTACCCGGCGTGCGGTCGCCGACTGGGCGCACACTGCGGACCTCCGGTACCAACTGGTCTACGTGAGGAGCCCGGCCGGGCTCACCCGCCAGCGCAACGTGGGAATCGATGCGAGCAGCGGTGCGATCGTGTTTTTCCTGGATGACGATTGCCATCCGGAGCCCGGTTACTTCCGGGCGATCCACCAGCTCTACGCGGAGGATACGTCCGGCAGCGTGGGGGCAATCTGTGGGTCGCCCGTCAACGACATGGGCAAGCGGCTCTCGTTCCGCTGGCGGTTGCGCCTGGCACTCGGGATCTCGCCAGCCGGCGAGGCGGGGGAGTACATGCGCATGGGAGCCTCGATACCCATCGGGTCGGCGCGGCCGTTCTCGGGCGCGCGGCCGGTGGCGGCCATGCCGGGGTGCACGATGTCCTTTCGTCGCGCGGCGCTGGCGCGGCACCGCTTCTCGCACTTCTTCTACGGCTACTCGCAGGGGGAGGATCTGGAGATGTCGCTGCGCGTGGGACGCGACTACAGGGTCCTCTGGTGCGGCGACGCGCACGCCATCCACGACCATGCGCTGGGCGGGCGGCCAGCGTCGATGGAGAAGGGCAGGATGGAAGTGCGCAACCGCTACTTCATCTGGAAGCGGCACGTGTCAGACGCCGGTGTGCTCGATCGGATTCGTTTCTGGAGCGACACCGCTTACTCCATCGCATACGACCTGGCCAGCTTCGCCACACGCCCCACGTCCGTCGCTCCGCTCCGCCACATGGCGGGCTGCCTGCGCGGAGCGCTGGGCTGCATCGTGGCTCCGCCACGTCACGACGAACCCGCTGCCCGGCGCGAGTACGACTTCGATATCCAACCACTTCCGGCTCCGGCGGGTGAGCTCGCCGGCGCCGGCGCGACTCGAACGGCATCTACCGTCGCTGGAGAAGCCGCTACCCCGACCCATGACCACCGCTGATGGCGCCGCCGGCCGGGGTGCTTTTCTTCTGGGACTACGATACCCAGTGGGGCGCGGACCGCTCCCGGAATCCTGACCGCGTTCCCGACTGGGGCGCGCTCGAGTTTCCCAACACGGAGCTCGTACTCGAGGCGCACGCCCGCTACAACATCCCGGCCTGCTTCGCAGTCGTGGGGGCCGCGGCGCTGCCGGGCGAGCGCCCCTACCACGATCCGGCGCAGATCCGCCGTATGCACGAGGCCGGCCACGAGGTGGCTAGCCATTCCTTCCGCCACGAGTGGCTCCCCGCGCTCGGCGGCAGGAAGCTGCGCGAGACCCTCAGGTGTAGCAAGAGCGCGCTCGAGCAGTGCATCGGGGCGGAGGTGACGACCTTCGTACCACCGTACAACCAGCCATTCGATCACCCTCGCGGCTGGAGTTTCAGCATCTCCGAACGGCGCGCCGTACGCCACGACCGGATCGATGTCGCGCGGCTCTGCGAGGCCCTGCGCGAGGAGGGATATCGCTTCAGCCGCCTCAGCGATCGCCCGCTCACCATTCGCCTCGCTGAATTCGTGGGAAGGCGTGAGTTGCACCGTCCAGGCAATCTTGGCACCATCAATGGGATCCACTGCCTCCGGACCAATACGCCCTGTGGTTTCTCACCGGAGGCGCGACGGGTGATCGAGGCACGGTTGCACGAGGGGGGCTTCTGGGTGCTCTACGGCCATCCGCATTCGGCGAGCGACGACGGCAGTTCGCAATCGTTGCGGATGTTGGAGGCGACGCTCGAGCTGGTAGACAGCTGGCGGCGCGAGGGGAAGGTCCGCTGCTTGCTACCGCGCGATCTTCATTCTCAGGTGCTCGTGTGACCGCGTGCTTCGGGGCAAGTCACTATATGATGTGCGCAGTTCCGTTCACGAAGTTGCGGGTGGACCCCACCCCCAGGACCGGAGCGGCATGATGACGGGAGGAACGCCATGATCCCAGCGGCGACGCGTCCGTGCTTCTGTGGCGAGAGCCGGGCGCGGGTGCGCTTCCGCACCAATCGGTTCGGGCTCGTAGCCTGTCCGAGTTGCGGATGCTATCGCATAGACCCGCCGCCCATCAGCACCGAAGATGAGGCGGGCAGCTTCTACACGGATTATTACGCGAACCTTCGGGGCGACAACGCGAACGGTGCGGCGGGACCCACCCCACCAGCTCCCGATCTGTCGCGCCGATCGTCGCGCTTCTGGCGCGTGGCCGAGCGTGTGCCGGCGCTTCTCCGGGCCGGAGGGAGCGCCGCCGACATCGGATGCGGTGAGGGGCGGTTGTGTGCGGAGCTCCGCCAGGCGGGATGGTCGACCGTGATCGGTGTCGACGTGTCGCAGACCCGGATCGCCCGGGCTCGCCAGCTGTATCCGGACATCATCTTTCACGACCGCCCCATCGAGGAAGTCGATGTCCCCGCCGGCTCGCTCGATCTCATCGTACTCGACAACGTCATCGAGCACCTCGTCGATCCGCTGGACGCGGTGCGTCGGCTGCGCCCGCTACTCACGCCGACCGGGCTGATCGTGCTCATCACGCCGAACATGCAGTCCGGCAGCTTCCGCCTGCTGGGCCGACGCTGGACGCCGGAGCTCGCGCCACACGCACACATCTTCCTCTTCACTCATGGAGCGATGCGGCGAATGCTGACCAGCGCCGGATTCGCGGTGGAGGCGCAGGGAGACTTTCACCTGCCGGTCTACTCCATGCGCGCGTGGCTGCGGCGATTAATGGGCGGAGACGTGAAGGACATTGTGTGGCACGCGATGCAGGAGATGGGCGGGCTCTACGGCCGGCTCATCGGCGCCGGGCCGATGCTCTTCGCGGTGGCACACGCGGATCCAGGCTCGATGCCTGTGAGGCCATGATACCGTCGCACCCTCCCGATGCACTCCTCTCGCCGACCGTGCCTGTCCCGGTAGCGCAGGGCACCGCGGGCCGGCGTTCCCGCGGGCTTCGCGTGTGCGCCGTGTCGTTCAAACCGTGCTGGCGCGATGATACCGGACAATGGTTCTCCTCGGGCGGATTCCCTCTGCAGATGCGAGCGATGGCATCATTGTTCGACGAGATGGTGCTGGTGATCGTCGGCGTCGATCCGAGCGCCGGCGAGGGGCAGGGGGAGGGAGGGATTTCTCTCCCGCCGCTTGCGCGCGTGGTACCGCTGCGCGGTCCGCGCGGCCGGGATGCGCGCCGCAAGTTGTCCATCGCCGCGCGGCTCCCCTACTATCTGTGGAAGTTGGGTACGAACATCAGAAGAGCCGACGTCGTGCACGTGCCTTTGCCGGGCGACATCCCACTGCTAGGGTTGCTCACCGCGTTGCTGCTGCGCAAGCGTACTATCGTACGATATGGCGGGTCGTGGCCCACTAACGGCCAGACCACGATGATGAATCGTTTCACGAAGGCATGCATGCGACGCTTCGCTGGTGGCAGGAACGTGATGTTGGCTACCGGCGCCGGCGCGGATGGGCCGGCGCCCGGCATGAGGTGGATCTTCTCCACCGCGCTCTCCGGTGAGGAGCTGGAGCGGGTGAGCCCATGCCTGGAGCGCGGCATCGCCGCCACCCCACGCCTGATCTACGTGGGGCGACTCTCTCCGGAGAAGGGAGTGCCCACGCTGCTCCGCGCTCTGGCGTCGCTCGCCGGCAGCGGCTTCGTTCCGCTTCCGCACATCACGCTCGCGGGCGATGGGCCCCAGCGCGCGGAGCTGGAAGCCCTTGCCGGCGAGCTCGGTATCAGGGACATGGTCACCTTCCGCGGCCAGCTCGACCGGGCGGCGCTATCGGCGGAGTTGCTGCTCGCGGACCTGTGCGTGCAACCATCCCTCACCGAGGGATTCAGCAAGGCCTGGCTCGACGCCATGGCGCACGGTCTTCCGGTACTCGCCTCGGACGTGGGAGCGGCGCGAGCGGTCATAGGCGATGAGCGGGAGCGTGGCTGGCTGGTGCCGCCCGGCGATGTGGGAGCCCTGGCCGATGAGTTGCGTGACGTACTCACGGCGCCCATCGACTGGCCCGCGCTGCGCGGGCGCTGCCGCGAGTACGTGGAAGGCCGAACGCTCGGGGCATGGGCGCGGGAGATAGGTGAGCAGTGCGTACGGCAATGGGATTGGACGCTCGCCAACGGTAGACTTCGCCCATGAACTCGACCGTTCGGTACGCTCCTGCTTTCAGGCGAACGAGCTCGGAGACGACCAGCTACCGGGGCGAATACGCGGCCGATGTGCGGTGGGGGCCGCTAAGCGCGGCGTTCATCCTGCTCGCCTGGGCGCTGGGCGCGGTCTCCGGCTTCCATACATCGCTACTGATCCTCACGCTCGCGGGTTTCGCCGCGCTCGTGCTGGGGCTGCGCTATCCGGCCATAGGTCTGCTGGGAATCACGTTCCTCTGCATCCTGGATGCACCCTCGCGTGTCTATCTGTTCACCGGGGGCCTCCTGCGATGGAACACGCTCAATTACTGGCTCCTGATAATGATGGCGTTGTACGCGCCATTCCTTGCGCGCCTGCGCGATCCGCAGAGCCTCTGGTTGCTGGCCTTCATCGGGCTGCTCGCCATCGAGATCATCATCAGCCCGAACATCGTCAATGGGACCCAGAATGTGCTGGGTATCCTGGCCGTGTTCGGGATGCTGATCTACTTCGTGCGCGCGGGCGACAACCGCCGCATGTGGTTCTGGATGAGCTTGAATGGAGGGCTGTTGGGCGCGGTGGGCGGGCTGATTTTCTTCCTGCAGCGCGCGAATCTCCCGGTGATCAACGAGAATGCCTGGGCGGCGTTCCCTCTCACGGCGCTGATCGCGGTGGTGCTCGGCTTCCCGTCCGCAGCGGCGATGAGACGCGGCCAACCCACGCTGCTAGTGCTCGCCGCAGCCAACCTGACGTGGATCTTTCTGAGCGGCAGCCGTGGCATGTTGCTGATCGGTAGCTGCTGCTTCATGGTGCTGCTCGTGGGTCTTACTGGGGTCCGGCAGCGCACGGTGGCCTTGCTCGCGGCGCTGTTCATCGCCTCCACTGCGGCGGCACATTTTGGCAAGCTGCAGGATCGAACCATCTACCGCCTCACGAAGCTCTTCACTCCGGAGCACGCTCTCGTGGGCAACTACTCTCTGGGTAGCCGCACGAGCGGTCGATCGGATCTCGCCATAGGCGGCTGGTACATCTTCCAGGATCATCCGTTCGGCGTCGGGACGGGAGGGTTCCCGACGGCCTGGTCGCACCTCAACCGCCACTACGGGCTCACCTACGGCCGTGGCGAGGAGAAGGCGGCGCATTCGGGATGGGTGAAGACCATGGTGGAGAACGGGGCGCCCGGGGTGATCCTGCTCATCGCCTATGTGTTCTCGTTCGCCGCTGCCTCCCTGCGCCAGCGTAGTTGGGCGCTCTGGCGACTGGGAATGCTGACATCCCTCGTCCTGGCCGCTGCGCTTCTCTCGACGGAGTTCCAGACCAAGGGACTCTGGTACCTGGCGGCCGGGGCGACTGCGTTCCTGCAACGTGACAGGCTGGTGTCAGCCATGTACGGTCGCAAGAGCGAGCGACGGGAGGGCTTCGCCGCTGATTCTTCCTGGCTCGCCGAACCCGGAGGCACGTGACCGGCGACAGTTCGCGGTCGCAACGCCCGCGCATCGCCCTCGTGGTTGGCACCCTGGCACCGGGCGGCGCCGAGAAGCAGCTCCTCTACTTGGCCGGCGCCCTGCGGGCGATGGACGCAGATGTGAGCGTGTTCTCTCTCACTCGCGGTGAGTTCTTCGAGCCGGCGCTGCGCGCCCTGGGCATCGATCCGGTCTGGATTGGCAGGTATCAGAACCCGGCCGCGCGTACGATGGTCCTCGCGGCGGCGCTGCGGTCGGTGCGCCCGCACATCATCCAGTCCACGCACTTCTATACCAATCTCTATGTGAGTCTCGTTGCGCCGATGTATGGCGCTCTGGGTATAGGGACGGCTCGGAGCGATGTGGTGCACGAGGTGCGCGCCAACGGACACTGGGGGCGCTGGCTTCTCAGCGTCCCGGACTCGTTGATCGTGAACTCCCAGGCAGCGAAGCAGAATGCCATGGCTTACGGTATTGCCTCGGACACCGTGCACGTCCTCGCCAACGTGATCGACCTCGCCGCGTTCGACGAGCTCGCGGGGAGGGGTGGGGGTGTGGCGTGCGATCCGACCTTGGACCTGGAGCGCGGTGAGGGTGCTGTGGCGGGGGCGGGGATGGTGACTGTCGCCGGCGTGGGGTCGTTCGTGCGGGCCAAGCGGTTCGACCGCTTTCTCCGAGCGATCGCTCGGGCTCGCGCACGCGGCGCTCCGGTGCGCGGCGTGCTGGCCGGCGACGGCGCCGAGCGTACGAGCCTGGAGGCACTCGCGGGCCAGCTCGGCCTCCTGCCCGACGGCGTGGTCTTCGTAGGGCGCCGCGACGATATCCCGGCACTCCTGAGCGATGCCCACATCTTTCTGCTCACCTCGGATCACGAGGGATTCCCCAACGTGCTGCTCGAGGCGATGGCGGCAGGCCTGCCGGCGGTCACGACGCCGGCCGGCGACGCAGCGGTGATCGTGGAAGACGATGTCACCGGATTCGTCGTGCCGCCGGACGACGTCGAAGCGATCGCGGAGAAGCTGGTGGCACTGGCGATGTCGGACTCGCTGCGCGAGCGGCTCGGCGCCGCGGGCCGCCGCCGGGTGGAGCTCTGCT
>DATCXG010000302.1:0-2104 GCA_036565945.1 Gemmatimonadaceae bacterium | reverse complement strand
GCGCGACTTCAGCTTCACCTCGACCATAGACGCCATCTGAATGCCCGATAGAACCTTCAGTGCGCGAGCGCGCAGTCTCGGGCTCCCCGTCGTAGTGGCGGCGGTAGTCGGCATGATGCTTCAGAGCGTGCCCGCGTCCGCGCAGACGCTCTTCACCTGGCCCGATACCACCGTGGACATCGCGGCCTACACCACTATCGAGGAGTGCCAGGCGGCCGTCGCTCGCTCGCTCGTCTACACGGACAGCCGGAAGGATCTCCTTACAGCTGTCTGGGCGGACACAATGCCCCTGGATTCGCTGGATGCTCACGGACCTCGTCCACTATCCGCAGCCGTGGTGGAGACGGCGCGTCGGTGTGGCGAGAGGTTTTCGGACGCTGATACTGTTCCCCTCTCGAACTTCGACGCGTTCTTCACGCTCTACCTCCAGGCGGGGTGGGACGAGAAGGCGCGCAAGTTGGCGGACCGGCGCCTGGCCGCGATCGCGGACAGTAGCGGTACCAAACAGGCAGCCGTGCTCGATACGATCATCCCGATCCTCGACGGAGGGGTTGCAAACCACCATATCGGAGCCGCGCGCGGCGTCATGGCCGAGGCGCTCGCGGATGCCTGGGCGCCACGAGTAAGGGACCGGGTGAAGCGGTTGCGGCTCTATCTCACTCTGTCGAGTTACGTCTCTGCGAACCCCGACAGCGCCACCACGGCCATGATCATGCGCAACGCGCAGAAGATGGGTGTGATCGTCGACTCGCTCACCCGGCGCGAGATCGACGAGTTTTCTACCAATTTTGGCGAGTTCGGCGATGGGGTGGAGACGGGTGGGGATTTCGCGCAGCGCTACTACGCTCTGCTGAACATGGCGCTGGGCCAGCGTACGTTCCTCGACAGCCTGCGGCAGAGCACCGCGGCCTACGTGAAACTCAAGCGAGACAACTGGGCGAAGGCTACCGGCATGCTGCCGGAGAGCTACAAGATGGGCGATCCACTCGGCGAGCACGCCAAGCCGATCGAGGCGGACATCTGGCTCGGCTACGATCCATCGAAAGGCCCGCGTCCCACGCCGGGACGGGTGTCGCTCGTGGTCTTCCTCGACAACAACGAATGCGACGGTGTCCCGAGGGACCCGTTCGACATGCGAGATCGTTGTGCTGGTAACCTGATTCCGCTGCGACGGCTCGAGCAGCGCTTCCCCGAGCTCCAGATAACGGTGGTGAGCCAGACTCATGGCCACTTCCTCTACCTCAAGGAGGGGATCACGCCCCAGCGTGAGGCGGAGCTCACCAAGAAGTGGCTCGAGGCCTACGGGGTGCACGCCCCGTTGGCGATGACTACCACTGACTTCATGCGTCTGCCGGATCCCGATTCGCGTCGCTTCGAGCGCCCCACGAGCAACGAGGTCAACTATGCCTTCGGGAGTGGCGCGAAAGTACGGAACAGCGACGCGTTCCTCATCGACCAGGATGGGATCGTGGTGCATGCGCGGGGTATGAACCGCGCGTCCGTTTTCGAGGACTATGGGGAGCTCATCGAGATCCTTCTCGAGCGCCAGCGTAGGGTGTCGGAGGCACGGCCATGAGACGCCTGACCACCGCGTGCTCCGAGCGTAGGCGTCTTGGCGCGCTCGCCATAGCCCTCGCATCGATCGCACTTCTCGCCGCCGCTTCGGGCACGACTGGTGTGAGAGCTGGCAAGTCGGCCAGCGCTCACGCGGACACGCACGCGGACACGCTACACGACCCCGCGCTTCGCACCGGCACGCTGGCGAACGGGCTGCGCTACTACGTGCGAGCCAACGCCATGCCTGCTGGCCGCGCAGAGTTGCGGCTCGTAATCAACGCTGGCTCCGTGCTCGAGGAGGATGACCAGCAGGGGATGGCCCACTTCCTCGAGCACATGGCCTTCAACGGTACTCGCCACTTCCCGCATCAGGCGCTGGTGGACTTCGTCGAGGGGAGCGGGATGCGCTTCGGGGCCGACCTGAACGCCTACACCTCGTTCGATGAGACGATATACATGCTCACCGTCCCGACCGACGAGCCGCGCTTCCTGGAGCAGGGAATAACGGTGCTCCATGACTGGGCCTCGGGCGGCGTGACGCTCGACT
>DATCXG010000292.1:0-2920 GCA_036565945.1 Gemmatimonadaceae bacterium | reverse complement strand
CTCATTACCGTGATAGCCGGTCACCATGCGGATGTCATTCACCATGAGAGCATCGCCGGTGAGGAACGGGTCCATCGGTGCGGCCGGAGCCTCGGGCACCGGGTACGTCAACACCCTCCCCGGCTCCTCGCGATTCGCACTGGCTATGTAGTCCGTGATGGCGTTCGGCGCGTACACCTGCGCCGCCGGCAGCGACGATCCCCAGTAGTGCCGGTCGATGGTCCAGAGATCCACCGCGATGAGCACCACCAGCGCCGACGCCGCCGCCCTCAGGCCGAGCTTATCCTTCAGTAGTGCGATCAGCACTCCCGAAGCCAGCACCACGAAGAGCAGCGAGCGCAGCGCGCCCAGAGTCACGGCCGGCGCGTTGGCCTCGGCCAGCACCGAGCGCTCCGTCCCGGCAATCGTCACCGCCACATTGGTGAGAGTCCCGGAGACTGCCAGCAGCACCACGATCGCGCCCGCGATCAGCCATCCTGCGATGTAGCGACTGGTGATCTCGCGCGACGCGATGCGCTCCACGCCGAACGCCGCGAAGATCGCCACGCCGAACGACACTATGTAGAAAATCGTACTCGGCGCCCTGAAGAACTTGCTCCCCGGCACCAGCGCGTACACGAGGTGGTAGAACGGCGTGTAGCCACCCAGTGCCCAGAGCAGTGCGACGACCGATGCGCCCAGCCAGAAGCGCGCGAAGCCGCGCGTCCTCACCGCTCCGAGCCCGGCGCCCGCCAGCATCAGCACCACCACACCGATGTACTCACTGTGGTAGTGGACCATGTTCCGGCCCCAGTAAGAGCTCAGCAGCCCGGAGAACTGTGGCAGATAGGTGTTGATCAACTCCTCGGGCGGGAACGAGAGGCTGATAGCCCACTCGTACCCCTGCCCTCCCGCGCGCGGCGACCAGGGCGCGTACTCCATCACCGGGAGGAACTGGATGGCGCCCATGAGAAAACCGAGGATCGCCGCAGTTGCGGCGAGCGTGAGGCGGCCGATGGCGGCGTTCCGCTCGATCCGACCGCTCTTCACTTCACTGATCGCCGCGTACAGCGCGAACGCGCCGCAGGCGAGGAGCATGTACTGCAGCACCTGAGGGTGAGGACTGAGCACGGCAAAGCCGATCGCCAGCGCGAGCACTCCCCATACCCAGCGGCGCCCGTCGCGCACACCCAGCGTGATGAGCCAGAGCACCAGCGGCATCAGCGCGGCGATGTACAACTTCCCGTCGTGCCCAGCCGCGGCGAGCGATGCCACGAAGCCGCTCAGCATGTAGGCGAGACCACCGATCAATGCGGCGTAGAATCCCAGCCGCCAGGAGCGGAGGAAGACGTAGGTGAAGAGGCCCGCCAGAAATAGATGGAGCGCGAAGGCGAGCGACATGGCCACGTCCACCGGAAAGAGCGCCCGCATGAGGAGCGACGGTGGATAGAAGATGTCGCCTGCCATCCCCGCCACGTACGGCACGCCGCCCATGAGGTACGGATTCCAGAGCGGAAAGTGCCCACTCGCTCGGAGCATGCTCGCCCCGAACTCACGAAAGGCGTAGCCGGCCAGATACTGATCGCTGGTGGGGCTGGCGAGAAAGCGGCCGGCCAGGATCGGGTAGGCGAGCGAGAGCGTCGACAGGGCGTAAACCAGAGTGGCCCAGCCGAGCGCGAATCGCGGCGCCGTGGATTCTGGCACAGCGTGCGTCGCCCTCGGACGGAGCGTGGCATCCACTGGGATTCTCGAGACTCTGGCCACGTTCAATTGGAGAGTGAGGGAGGGTCGCGAAGGGCCGGACGGTATCGGTCGGGGTCACGGTGCGAGCGGTCAGTGATCGATCGCGGCCGCGGCGAGCCTCAGGTCATGGTGATGCGGTGGGCATGGTCGAAAGACAATCCAGACTCGCAGCGCCAAAGGTGGGATGGACTACCAGCTGATGCCAGTATTCAGTAGAGCAAGTCGCGTGACAACCGGGGCAGGGCACGCCGTTCGACGTGAAGGGCTGCGATTGTCAGTAAGGAGCGCCAGATTGGTCGAGGGCAGGAGAGACAACAATCGACAGCCATGACACACCCAAAGCCCGATCGCTCGAACTACACGCCGAACCACACCAAGACACCGGAAAACGATCAGATCGACATCGGCTGGAACGAGGGATTCATGTCCGATGGGCGGCCTTACCGGATCGAGTGCTGGGCGCAGGACCAGATCACGTGCGTCACCGTCTTCATGTCCACGGAGGGGCTCGAGACGTACTCCAAGGCGCAGTTCGTGGAGCTCCTGGAGAAAGAGCACATCGTGTGGTGGAAGCCGGACGCGATGAAGTCGGCGTACGCGGTTCCGCTCACCGACGCGAGCGGGAACTCGATCTGGTCGGTGAACGTGGTGATCGGTGTGGACGATGAGGCGCCGGTGGCGGATTCGGTTGCGCTCCGCAGCTACTGGCCGCAATAGGAGACCGATGCGGCTACGCTCTCGTGTTGTCAGGGCGACGAGACCGCGTTCGGCATCCTCGTCAGCCAGTCTCGATCGGCACTTGATCCGAACACTCAAACCACGAAGTCTCCGGTGAACCAAGGGCGGTTCACAGCGCGCCTTGATAGCTTGGCAGTTGACGCCACGCTCGCGGCGCCCGATGCGAGGCGCTCTCGCCATTTCCTAGCCCGCGTTTCCTCGCAGCTGCACGGAGCCGAGCCCGACGTCCTGCTTGTCACCGAGGGCGGCACAGTGTCGTCAATCTAGGTAGGCACGCTTGGGCAGGGATTCAATGGACATCCAGCCTTCGCCGATGAGACAGACTGGGAAGAGCCGATAGAGATCGGCCCGGGTAACGTGCGCTCCTAGCGTGCGGCTTACTTCGCGCCACACCAAGGTTACCGGGGAGTGCCGACTATGACCGACATGAGTACCGCCGGACCAATAGCGGCCGTCGTGA
>DATCXG010000291.1:0-6175 GCA_036565945.1 Gemmatimonadaceae bacterium | reverse complement strand
AGCGAGCGATGAGAAATGGACTTGTCGCCAGGAACGCGAATGACGCCATCCACTCTCATGAGTGACGCTCCATGCCACTCCCCTGCGTCGTCCGGCCACGCAGTCGCTCGGCGCTGCTGCCATCTCCCTCGCGACGCCAGGCACGAGCCACGTCCCAGATAGCACTCAAAGTCGCGGAATCTCCATTCTCGAGGGCGCGCCGCAGATTGGCGATGGTTTCCTCCAGGCTCACGAGCGCCTCGTGAAGATCGCTCGGCGAACCGCGAAAGAGGGCCGGCCACGAGCCCAGGTCGCTGGCGGCGAGCCGGGTGGTGTCGCGAGCGCCCGTGCCAACCGCACGAGCATCCACGCCACCGGCCGAGAGAGTGGCGGCGAGCGCCGTGGCTGTGAGCTGGGGCAGTTGACTCACCCAGGCCATCAGCCGATCGTGCGACTCGGCGCTTCGATAGTCGATGCGCCGCGCACCAACCGTGTACCAGAGCCACTCGATGCATTGGCGGGCGCGCGCGCTCGCGCGAGCCTCCACGCTGACGGCGGCGTCAACAAAGAGCTCCGGACGCGAGGCCGCGAAACCGGAGTCGTGCGACCCCGCGAGCGGGTGCGTGCCCAGAACGCGCTCGTACAGCACTTCATCCAGGCCCACCGCCTCGCGTGCCTGGAGGCCGCCTACGTGCAGCACCTGGGCGCTGCGCGAGAGAGAGCCAAGCACCGACCCGACCACTTCGCGCACCGTCTGGATGGGCACAGCCAGGACCACTATCCCCGCGCCAGCACAGGCCGCGGCCCCACCTTCGACCTCGTTGCCAGCGATGTGTACCTGCGCGGCGGCGGCCTGCGCACGGTCAGAGGCAGAGTCGCTCCAGCCGCGTACCTCGACCTCCTGTGCCACCAGCGCGCGGGCGAGCGACCCACCTATGCAACCGAGGCCGATCACCGCCACGGGGCGTGGCGCGCTTACTTCGGCCACTGCGCCAATCCTCTGGGCGCGACTGCCAGTGCGTGCCGTCTATGGAAGTTCAGTGACACGCGGAGCGAGAGCACGTGCTCCCTCGCACGTTCACGTGATGTGCCGCGAGCGGGGAATGTGTTCTCGCCACCATGCCAGACCTCGCTGAACGGCGCAGCCGGCGCGTCCGGGTTTCCGGTGCGGGTCATGCTTGGTGGAAGTACGATGCCGGGAGCAACGGCCCGGAAGTCGGAGCGGCGGTCTCAGTCATTCCGGGAAGCTAGTGGTGCGATCGGGTATCAGGAAGCAGGGGGAAACCCCTGCTCGATCGGCTGCGTGGCGGTTGTGAATTGGCGGGTACAAGAAACCAGGATCGGTAATATTGACATGTGGCGGCATTTCTGGTAGCTTACGGGTAACCGAACAAGCACCGAACATAGCCGCTCAGGTGGCATAATACAGGACCTTGGATGGCAAGCCGTAATGCGTTGTACGGTAGCGACTTCAGCGGAGTGACTTGCGGAACAGGCTCGCAATCGCTGTCGTTCGCTGGATGGGACAGTCCCCACTTTCGGGGGCGCTGGGGGGTGTCTGGCCCGGTACGCGCGGTCTGGTCGGGCGCGGGAACGATGCGGGTGTCGATCACGGAGAAATCCCTCTCCGAACGCTCGTATGGAGTGCCCTCCACCTCCAACAAAGTCATACCAGCGCGCGTGGGAGGGCACGACGGCAACAATCGGCGCCGCCGAGGACGCTGGCGGACTGCATGCTCGGCGCTGAGAGCCCCGCGACGAGGGCAAGGGTCATGACCGGTAAGGCTAAGGCCAAAGCCGAGGAGCGTGTGATCGCGCCCGGAACGGGACGAGGCACGTCCGTGAAGAAAGGACGGAGCACGCCCGCGAAGAAAGTACCGGGCACGTCCGCGAAGAAGCTACGGGGCACGTACGAGAAGAAGAAAGGGAGTGCCTCGCGACGGGTTGAATCCCTGGCTAAGAAGCCAGGCGCCGAGCGAGTCAAGCGAGGGGCTGGCTCCTCTGCCAGGAAGGCAGGCGCGGCGCGAGTCAAGCGCAAAGTGACCTCGCTGGCGAAGAAGCCGAGCACAACGCGGAACGGCCGAGATTCGGGCAAGAGCGGCGCCACGGGCGTTGTAACCTCAACGCGACTCATGCGCATCCGCGAACTGGATCCGCAGGCTGCATGCGGACAGGGTACCACGGTAATGCAGCTCTTCAGGGTGGATCACATGCCTTTCGAAGACGGCACTACTCATCTGGTCTTTCACGACCGACACGGGTGGTACTGTGCACACGGCCGGGAGTGTCCAGCCGTGGCCGCCGTCCGAAAGCGCTACAAGCACGTGACTTTGATGCGATAAGGTTGGGTGGGACATGATTGCGAGACACGAAGCACACAAAGAACAGCAGCCCGAGGATGTATGGGCCAGGCTCGCCGCTCCCCTTCCCGCCGGCGTGACTGCCTGGCGGCAGGACGGCCGAACCATCACGCGCGACGGGAAGTTCTATGCCCGTTTCGTTTCCTACATAGGCGCCCACACGGTGCGCGAGCGCCTCGATAGCGTGGTTCCCGGTGAGTGGAACCTGACGATCGAGCTATTGCCCACACCCACGGGCGTCGATGATGACGATCTCCCAGAGCAAGGCCGCTGCGCCTTCAAGGCGCGGCTGCAGATACTGGGTGTCGTGCGCGAGGATGTGGGCACCGGACGGGATTACAAGCAGGCCGCCACCGATGCGTTCAAGCGAGTGGCTGTCCGTTTTGGTGTGGCGCACGAGCTGTACGAGATGGGACAGAACTGGGTGCAGATGGATGGCGACGGCAAGTATGCCAAGCCTCTGGAGGACCCGCAGGTCGCCTACGAGCGCCGTCAGGCCCGCACGCAGGGCGCTGCGCCACCGGCGCGTGAAGGTGCGCCAGCGCTCGAGTTCAAGCGAGCCCCGGGTGGCAGCGACATCCCGCCGTGTCCCAAGTGCGGCGGTCGCATGTGGGACAACCGGCTTGGCAAGCGGAACCCCAAGGCGCCCGACTTCAAGTGCCGTGACCGGGACTGCGATGGCGTTGTCTGGCCGGCGAAGCCGGCGCCATCGACCGAACGCAGCACGGCTCAGACCGCGGACGAGTCGGCCGCGCAATCCGAGCTGGCCGTCACCGACGAGGCGCCGGCGCGGTTGGGCAGCGACGAAACTCCTTTCTAGGTAGTGAAGTCAATCGAGCAGGGTAAGCGTGGTCGCCACCGCCCTGCTCGATCGCTCCACACCCCGGATGAGTGCCGGCATGACCGGGCCCCTCACCCGGTGATGAGCGGTAACGCTCACTCCGGGCGCCGGCCCGTATCATCTACCCTCCTCGTCACCACCTATCCGGCAGAACCGAGAGGAAAGCGCTACTCGTGGCGGGGTTGATCGTCAGCTCCGGGTGCTGTCCCTCGGTGAGAGTGACCACATCGGAGAGGAGATCCTCCGAGCCGCCAATCGGATGCACGAGAAGCTGGAGCGTGTTGCCGGGTTGGATGCTCTGCCGAGGCACTCGCAGAACCGCCGTGGACAGCCCCGGTATGGTGCCGAGCCGATATTTGTGGCCCAGGTAGTAGCTGTAGACGACCTGGTCCGGCCACCCGGAGTTGGTCACCACGAGCTCGGCGTATTGGGCACGTTTGGCGACGGTGGACGTTTCGCCCGGCTGGTGCGCGCAGCCGAGAGCAACGGCGGCTGTCAGCGCCAAGGTATGCCACTTCATAAAGCACCCCCGCGAACCATTCGCTACGGGAGGGTTCCGGAGACACGCTAACCGGCGATGCACTCCGTGCCTGGCGGCTAGTCCCCTGCTCGAAGGCTCATGGGCGGTAGCGGTCTCCTCCACTACCGTCCAACCTTCGCCAGCGGCACATCTGGTGCCAGAGACTCGAACTCAATGTCCGATCCACCGAGCACGCAGCCAACCGGCCTCCTGGCTGAGTGCCTTGGACATAGCCGTGATCACGAATGCCGCGGGCGCTCGCGCTCCGAACGCAGCGACGATGGCGTAGAGCGAGGCCAGGGGGAAGCTGGAGCCGTACGAAATCGCGGTGATCTCCTCCCACGTCTGCGGCTCGAATTTGGACTTGAAGGTGTCCAGCCCCTCGAAGTTGTAGAACCTCCGCCCGTGCGCGCGAACCCAGCGCAACGTCGCCCGTAGCCAGAGCGGACTGGCGCCGCTGTCGTAGCTAGAGTGACGCGAGAGCGGCGCCAGTCCGAGAGTGACGTAACTGGCCCCTTCCGCCGCCACCGAGCGCATTGCAGTATCGATGAGGATCTCCGCGGTTCCGTTGGGCGCGTCTCGACCCCGGATTATCTGCTCGATGAGCCAGCCGTTGCGAGCCGGAACGGGCGAGGCAATCAGGAAGCCCACGGGCACGTTGTCACGGTCGGCAACGAACACCCTCCGGTCGGCGAGTTGGCCCAGAGTGTCGGGCTCCACGAGGAAGTGCAGAGGCGGAAGCCTGCGCGCCGCGAGCCACTCCGCCAGACAGCGTCGCAGGGCCGGGTCCTGGCTCGCGCGCACTGATGGCCAGCGCGAAACCAGCACCCCCTTGTTGCGCGCACGGTTCAACTGCGCCCTCACCGAAGCGCGACGCGCCACGATCTCTGGCCAGACGCGCGGGTCCCAACTCGGCTGCGCCCCGAGTCCGACGATGCTGTGATCGTGCTCGCGCCGGTAGATGGCCTCGAGGCGTTCACCAGCTCCGAAGTAGCAGATCCGATCACCGGCGAAGTCAGCATGAGCTTCGAACTCCGCGGCGACGCTCTCGATGCGGTCGCGCGCACACACCGGAGCACCGGCGGCCACGAGGACGCGCCCGCTCCGCACGTAACCAACTACCGCGTCGGCGCGAGCGGAGAACCAGTGCGAGATGCCGGGGTTTATTATCTGATACGCGGTGGCGTTCCAGCCGTACTCCATGACCAGCTCGCGTGCGCGCTCCAGGGTGGCATCATCACGTGCTGCTGGGTGAAGACCGTGCACGGCTACCATGTACTCTGTTCTCCCTTCCGGCATGCCAGGTGCGAGGACTACATACGACGTATCTGAGATACCCCTTTGCGGCAGGCGCGTCGGTAGTGACATTCCTGATCCTTACTCTCGACACTATGGAGCGCATGCAATGACCACCCAAGCCGCCGATCAACCCGATGGCGGGTTCTCCGCCCTCGGGCTCGACTCGCGGCTACTCGCCGAGCTGTCGGTACTCGGCTATGAGGAACCTACTCCCATACAACGTCAGGCGATCCCCCACCTCCTGGCTGGGCGCGATCTACTGGGGCAGGCCGCCACTGGCACCGGGAAGACGGCGGCGTTCGCTCTCCCCATCCTCCAGCGGCTGGTCGTCGACAAAGGTGATAGCCGGGGCGCCGCGGCGCTGATCCTCGTACCGACGCGCGAGCTCGCCATGCAGGTGGCGCAGGCCGTACACAGGTATGGCAAGTGCGTCGACGTACGGGTGCTGCCCATCTACGGGGGGCAGGCGATCGGCCAGCAGCTTCGTGCACTCAAGCGTGGGGTCGATGTGGTTATCGCCACCCCAGGCCGCGCGCTCGACCACATACACCGCGGTACGCTCGATCTCTCTCACGTGCGCATGATGGTGCTCGATGAGGCCGACGAGATGCTCGACATGGGGTTCGCGGAGGAAATCGAGGCGATCCTGAGCGAGCTGCCCGTGGAGCGACAGACCGCGCTCTTCTCGGCCACGATCCCCCCGCGCATCACCGCGATCGCGGAGCGACACCTCCACGACCCCGTGCGCGTGCGTATCTCGCGTGAGCCGCCGGAAGCCGGGAGCGTGCCCCGGGTTCGACAGGTGGCTTACGTAGTGCCGCGAGTCTTCAAGGCAGCGGCGCTGGGGCGCGTACTGGATGTGGAGAGCCCGACGCGTGCCATTGTTTTCTGCCGGACACGCAACGAGGTGGACGAGCTAACCGAGACGCTCGGTGCGCGTGGCTACGCCGCGGAAGCGCTCCATGGTGGGATGGCGCAGGAGCAGCGTGACCGCGTGATGCGGCGATTCCGCGATGGCACCGCCGAATTCCTCGTGGCTACCGATGTCGCGGCGCGGGGACTCGATATCGACGACGTGACCCATGTCGTCAACTACGATGTGCCTTCGGAACCCGACGCTTATATCCATCGCATCGGGCGCACCGGGCGTGCCGGCCGTGGTGGCGTGGCCATCAC
>DATCXG010000283.1:0-2422 GCA_036565945.1 Gemmatimonadaceae bacterium | reverse complement strand
CGGCGGCCACTCGCCACGGGAGCTCGATTATCGCGCACGCACCGTTGGGTCCGTCCCCGACGCGCAACTCGGCGCTGTCGCCATAGAGAGTCTGCAGTCGCGCGCGGGTGTTCGCGAGACCTATACCTCTGCCATGTGACGACGACGTGCGCACGACGCCAGCGCCAGCAGCATCCGCGCCCAGGGCGAAACCGAAGCCAGGGCCGTCGTCGTACACCCAGAGGCGAAGCCGATTGCCGCGGCGCTCCGCACCCACGGTGAGACGGCCGCCGCCGGGGTTCTGCGCGATTCCGTGATACAGCGCGTTCTCCACCAGTGGCTGCAGCACCAGATGTGGTACGGCCGCGTCCAGCGTATCGCGCTCGCACTCCCAGGTCATGCGGAGGCGGTCCTCGAAGCGCACTGCCTCTATGGCGAGATAGCGGTGGGTGAAGGAAAGCTCGTCGGCGAGGCGGACCTCGTGCACTGTCGAGGTGCGCTGCACATGGCGCATCACATCGCTCAGCTCCGCGATCAGTCCGACAGCCATCTCGGTGTCCTGCTCGCGCACGAGTACCGTGACGGTGTTCAGCGCATTGAAAAGGAAGTGCGGGTGGAGCTGCATGTGCAGGGCCTGCAACTGCGCCTGCGCGAGCCGCGTCGCCTCCTGGGCGCGGCGTCCGTCCTCGCGGGTCGCGTCGAGCCACTGTAAGGTGAAGACCACCGTCCAGTAGACCATGAACGTCATCGGGAGCCAGCCGAGTAGCGACCGCTCGAACAGCACGGCAGTGGAGAGCGCGGTCGATTCCGGGCTGACGAGAGGACTACCCGCGGTCCAGATGGCGGCCTGCACGACCAGGATGAGCGCGCCCAGGGCCAGATATGGCACGATTCGGCGGAGAATCACCCCGCGCCGCAGTGGGGCACGGCGGATCAGCCAGAGGATGCCGGGCGTCGCCAGGACCCACACGTACCACACTGCCAGATGGAGTGCGAGCCGTCGCAGGAACGGTGTGGGATCGCCCTCCTCGAGGATGTAGGACTGCGTGGCACCGATCAGCGGAGGGATGGCCCACACTACCAACAGGGCGATCAGGCCGATCGGCCCGATTCTCCACGCATCAGCATCTCCCGGTAAAGCGGCCCGCGTGGCCGCCGCACGTTCCGACATCATCAAGATTCCACCTCCACTATCGTCCGTCCGGGCCGCGTTGTCCCGCGTCCGGGATCACTTCGCGGCCAACACAAACTGGTCAGCGCCTCGCAGTCGCCCGCCGCTCACGACAGCGTTCCGTCGTATTATTCATCATGGCACGAGGCATCTTCATGGTAGCGGAGCTCACTGGCGAGACGAGAGAGCAGGTTCTCGCCGTACAGCGATGGGCGGACCCCAAGTTAGCGAGCGGGTCGCCACCGCACATCACACTTGTGGGCTCCTCGGGTGTAGGGCCGATCCAGGCCGATACACCCATCGAGGAGGTTGCCTCGCTGGTGACACCGATCGCGGCCAGCACTCCGCCTATAACAATGTTCTTCGGGCCACCCGTGCGCTTCATGCAGTCGGAGATCGTCGTCCTTCCGCTCGACCCGCACGGTCCTCTGCGCACTCTCCACGAGCGCATTGCCATCAGTTCCCTCCGCTTCGAGCGGGCGCGCTTCAGCTTCTCGCCGCACTGCACGCTCAGCTTCTTCCCGGTCATCACACCCGGCATGCAGCGGCGCCTTCTCAAGCTGCGCATCGATACACCGGTGGTGATAGATGCGCTTCAGTTCTATCTCACCCCTGATATCGGCCCAGGCCGCAAGGTACTGGAGCTGGAGCTCAGCGGACAACGGTCTACAGCCGGCCGTTGACCACTCTTCGTCACGCACCGATCGCCGATAGTCGTCCCTCCACAATCGACCTCGACCCCCACCCCCACCGCGTTCAACCGCGTCCAGATCATACGCCATGACTCACCCCGTTTTCGCCCTGCTCGAGCAGGACTCCGAGCGCGATGCCGCGCGTCTCTTCACCGATCTCACCGCGCGCTACCTGGTAGAAGCGCGCGACGGAGATGGCCCGGTCTCCACCGCGAGCACGCCCAGGGATATCGCTCAGCGCTTCGCGGAGCCCCTGCCGCGCGGCGGGCAGGATCTCGCCAGGGTGACTGAGAGAATTCAGCGCGATGTGATGGGTGACGTCAACCGTCTGGCGCACCCGATGTGCATGGGACATCAGGTGGCCGCGCCGCTGCCGGCCGCGGTGTGGACCGAGCCGCTGATCGCCGCCCTGAACCAGTCCGTGGCTATCTGGGAGATGTCACCTGTCGCGACGGTGGTGGAGACTCGGTTGATGCAGTGGATGTGCGACCTCATCGGATGGGGCGCCGGAGCGGGCGGGACTCTCACCTCCGGCGGCACCGAGGCCACGTTCACCGCGTTACTCGCGGCTCGAGCCGCG
>DATCXG010000530.1:0-4984 GCA_036565945.1 Gemmatimonadaceae bacterium | reverse complement strand
ACTCGGATCGAGAGCCGCGGATCCTCTCCTCGACACGTTAGCGGCCGCGGACTCGCGCGCCCAGAGGCGAAGGATCCTCGATCTACTCTGTTCCATTGGCCCTGAAATCGGTCCCGCCATCGTGGCGCGGCTACCAGGCGCTCCATGGTACTTCCAGCGCAATCTGCTCAGCCTTCTCGATCGTCTGTCGCTGTACCCCGAGGGCTTCACGGCTACTCCGTTTGCCGTGCATGCCGACGCGCGGGTGCGCCGCGAAGCCGTGCGGCTCCTGGTAAAACAAGCAGCGGAACGGGATGCCGCGATCTGTGCCGCACTCCGCGACAGCGATGACCAGGTTCTTCGACTCGCGCTGGGTGCAGCGCTGGAACAGTGCTCCGATGATGCGCTGGAGATCGTCGTTGAGCGCCTGACAGCGCGCGCGTTCGACCCGGATCTGGAGTTGCTCGCGATTCGGGTAGTGGGATCAGTCCGGGTGCCCGCGGCGATCGACTGCCTGATCGATTGTGCGGCGATGGGCCGTCGATGGCTCCGCGGTCGTCGACCTGACCCGAGGACGCCGCGGTTGATCGCGGCACTCTCCTGCCTCGTCGCGAACTGGGCCACGGAGCCGAGAGTGGCCGCGATCCTGGCGCGCGCTGCCCGGCATCCCGACCCTGCGGTCCGGGCCGTCGCCTCGTCGGGGCAGAGCGGGCTGTGAGCGCGGCCGCCGACTTTCTCCTCTCGCTGACCCGGGCGCTCGCCACCGTGGCGCTCTACGGCGAGCAACATCCCACCTCCCAGGTAGCCGTACAGAAGTCCTTCGAGCAACTCGAGCTGTTGCTGGCGGAGCGTCCGCGGCTGCAGTTCAGCTTCCTGATGAACGAGGTGGTCTTCGGCAAACAGCCCATGCGCGATCTGCGAGATTGGGAATGGGCCTCGCGCCTTGCCGATGTGGGGCTGCAGCGGTTGGAGATCGAGAGAGGAGTGACGCTCGATGAGTACATTGCGTTCCTCGCTGAGGTGGAGGGCCGGCTCGCCGGCACGGCCATGCTCACGACGACCACGCGCCCGGCACGGCCGAGCAACATCAGGTTCGGCGCGGTGGGCCTGCCTGACCGCGCGCGAGAGCCAGACTCGAATAGCACAACGCTCCCCACGGCGACCCTGGCTTACACGCTCGCTGAGGAGGCGGATGCGGTACGCTGGATTCACGGCGAGATGGAATCGACAGGCACGCTTGCGCTGCTGGAGGCCGAGGCGGTGGTACGCTCCCTCTCGGTCGCGATGCACGGTAGCAGGAAGGTCGTCATCCCCTTGTTGCAGTTGAAGGAGTTCGATCAGTACACGACCACGCACTCGATCAATGTCTCCGTTCTGGCAATGGCACTGACGGAGACGCTGGGATTCGGCGCGCGAGACGCACGTGCGTTCGGCACAGCTGGACTGCTGCACGATATCGGCAAGGTTCGAGTGCCGCGCGATATCCTGGTGAAGCCGGGCAAGTTGAGCGACTCCGAACGGGCGGTTCTCAATGCGCACCCCGTGGATGGCGCGCGTATCATTCTCGAGAGCGACCAGCACCTCGATCTCGCGGCTGTAGTCGCCTACGAGCATCACATAATGATCGACGGCAGTGGCTATCCGCGCCTCCATTTCAGGCGTGATTGCCACTATGCCAGCCGGGTGGTGCATGTGTGCGATGTGTTCGATGCATTGTGCACCGATCGACCTTACCGCGCCGCATGGGAGATCGAGCGCGCGCTGCGATACATCGAGGAGCGCGCTGGGGTAGAGTTCGATGGTGAGATAGCAAGCGCGTTCGTGCACATGATGCGGAGGCTGGACTACCGGGTTGGCGCGGTTGCACCAACCGGTCCGGCACCAGTCGGTCCCACGCGAGCGGGGCCCAGGACTGAGCCGGCAATTGCGCCGATCGCTGTGCCGACTGCTGTGCCGACTGCCGCGCCGACTGCAGCTCCGGATGCGACCGTGGTGCCCGTGGCTGGATGACCTCTACTGTTACAGCTCGTTGCTGAGGGCGATGAATTTGAAGCGCCCATCCCGTTCGATGATGGTACCGAACAGCTGCTCGCGCCACGCGGAGCGGCCCGGCGCCCGCCGTAGTACGGAGCACTCGCTCCAGATGGTGTTCGCGCCCTGACGCTCTGAGCGATCGCACTGATGCGACGCGTAGCGTAGTGGCTTACCGGCGCGCTCGCGGAGGAGAGCCAGCGCTGCCTTGCGATTGCTCTCCTGGAGCTGGAACCACATGAGGCCCGGGCCGAGGTCGTACGGTGGCATTGAGAGAGGGCTGTTCGGGTAGTACAGATACGCGAACTCGGCGCGCGTGATCACGAGTGGCTCGAGGGCCAGGGTATCGCGTTGCGCGAGGACGTACACTAGCTGGCGCACCAGCGCTTCGCGCGTCCGGTGGTCGCCGCTCAGCGCTACAGGTGGATCGCGCAGGTCGGCGCGGAAGCGTCGCAGCGCCTCCTCACGTGATACCACGCTGTCAACATGGCCGGCCCGTGAAACCGTCGCCGTCGGGCTCGTGCTGGTTCGCGAGGAGGAAGCGTGGTGCGGCTCGGCCTGACGGCACGATGCGAGGCCCGCGAGCATCAGGAGTGTGAGGATGCTGGTCGATCTCCACATGAGGCATCGAGCAGTGGGAGTGATGCGAAGGGGCCGGCCCGGATTGGCCGATCCCCTGCTGTGGCGGTGACTGTCGCTGCGCAAGCGCGACCTGGGCGGCCGCTGCGCTGGCTCGTCGAGGTGCATCTCTAGTTCGCGGAGTACACGGTCCAACCCTGGTACCACTTCGGGCCGGCCGGGTCGATTGCCCCGATGTAGCTGGTGGCGCTCATGTTGTTCCCCGCCGCGCCGAAGATGTTCTCCACGCGATTGGCAATGACGCTTGTGAATGTCGAGAGTCCGCCGGTGCCCGCGGCGGACCCCGCTGAGGGCGTGAAGTCGAGCGCCGCGGGATCGAGGCTGGCGAAGAGTGCTGCGGCGCTCCCGGCACCCGTGATCGACTGAATGTCGTTCGCCGGATCATCAAGCAAGCTGCCGAAGTTGGTCCCGGCGGGTTCGAAGTTGCTCCCGTTATCCGCGAGAATGACGTTACGCACCATGAGACTGTCCATGGTGCGCAGTGTGTTGCTCTCGGTGTCGCGGATGCTCACTCCCACGCCGGGCCAGCGGGCGATGATACCGTTGACGAAGGTGGCACCGGAGCCGCGGCGGATCACTGCGCCGTTTCCGTCTGTCTTGGCGAAGACACCGGGTCCGGGGCCAATCACTGTGAAGTTGGCCCACACTGGCATGGAGTACGGGGAGTTGGCGAAGGTGCACCCCGCCTTCTCCACCTCGCAGCCGTCGCCCTCGAAGCCGCGCGGGTCGGAGGACACGGTGCCGGCACCGGCATTGGGCTGAAGCACGGTGGACTGGAAGGCGATCAGGAACTGGCCACGCCCGGAGAAGCCTTCCGTCCAATCGAAGTGGTCATCACCGGCCTCGTACGACACGAGGTGCTGGGCGTCGACCGCGCCGCCGAAGAATTCGAACGAGTCATCCAATCCAGCCATCGACTGGATGTAATCGTACGTGGTACCGCGACCCACTGCGTAGCTGGAGAGGCTGTTCAGCTCCTGGCCGCCGCCGTTGGAGACGTCGTAGCCCGCGAACTCGATTCGCACGTACCGGAGCGTGCCACTGTTGTCGTCGTTCGAGGTGCCGCCGGCGTAGTTCTCGGCCGCGCCGGTGGGGCCTTCGGTGAAGATCGGGTTCGCCGTACGATTGAGCACGCCGTTCCCGACTATGACGATACCGCCCCAGTCGCCGGGCTTGCGCGAGCCGGGCTCCCTGGCTGACGTGAACACGATCGGCTTGTCCGCGGTGCCCTGAGCGTCGATCTTGGCGCCGCGCAGTATCCATAGTGAACTGCCGGCCACGTCCGGGTCGCCCACTATCCTGGTCCCGGGTTCGATCGTGAGGGTGGCGCCGTTGGCGACTTTCACGAAGCCGCTGAGCGTGTAGGTCGTGTCGGCCGAGAGCGTGCGATCAGTGCCGATGGACCCGGAGAGCGTGGCCACGCCGGCGGCCGGCGGCGGCTCGGTGGGTCCGTTATTGTTGCTGTCGCTGCACGCGGCCGTGACGCCGAGTGCGACGAGCGATGCTCCAGCGGTAAGCGTTCTACGCGATATCACGAACATTGTTCTCCCTGTGTGTTGTGGTTGGTTGCGATTTGCTGTCGAGAGATCACCGTCGCCACGTCATACCCAGCGCGAAGGTGCGACCAGTGGTGTACCGCTCCCGCGTGACGTTCCCCTGGGTCACGCGGTGCGGACTGTCGAGCAGGTTCCTGGCATCGAGCTTCGCCGACAACCCCAGTGGTAGGGGGAAGCGCAGCGCGAAGTCGAGCGTCCCCCGCGGCATCTCGTAGGTGTCGGGACGGGGGATCACGCCGGCAGCAGCGACGCGCTTGCCAACCGCGTTGTAGAGAACTGTCGCGCTCGTGGCACCGTCGCCCGGCGCGTACGTGAGGCCGGTGTTGACCACGTACGGCGCCTGGCCGACCATGGGGCGTTCTGCGTTCTGCAGCGCACTCCGCGGGTCGTTCCCTGTGTTGATCTTGCTGGTCATGACCGTGGCATTGGCCAGCACGCTGAGGGGCGATAGCCACGGCGCGAGTCGGCCCAGGCCTGTACGCAGCTCGATCTCCACGCCGTAGTTGGTCGCGCCGGACGCGTTGGTGAAGCTCAGTTGCTCCGCGCCCGATGTGGCCACGTCGATGCGCTCGATGGGGTGGTGGAAGCGCTTGGCAAAGGCTCCGAGGCTCAGCACCTCGCCATCTTCGGGATACCACTCCCAGCGCAGGTCATAGTTCTGGATCAGTGCTCTCTCGAGCGTTGTGTCGCCGAACACGATCTGGTCGCCGTAGCCGCCACGGTACGAGATGGGCGCGAGCTCGCGGTACTCGGGGCGAGAGATGGTCTGCGATGCCGCG
>DATCXG010000250.1:0-5921 GCA_036565945.1 Gemmatimonadaceae bacterium | reverse complement strand
CCGCCGTGAGCTAGGAGGAGCGGCGTGTACAAGGTAAATCCAGCCTTGTCGTCGTCTACGCGCGCCAGACAGTCAGCGGAGTACCTGCTGCCCGGCAGGTATTGCTCGGTGGTATCAGCAGAAGCTGGTGAGCTTACCAGGCGAGCCGAGTCGGCGAGAAGTGGGCGCAGTGCTTCGAAGGCCGCCATACCTCGCGTCTTACCTGCTTCCAGCCTCCCGACGGCATGATCGAGTGCACACGCATCTACGCGCCTGTAGATTAGCTCGGTCTCACTACGCGGTACACCGAGCGCCCAGAGACGCGAGACCAGCTGTGCCCCCCAGCTCTCGCGTACCAGTACCAGCGCATTACTGACACCGGATGCAGCCGCTGAACTGTCGGCGTTCCAGCGCATGGTCAGCAACCCATTCCGATATTGTCGGATGCGTATCGGAGCGTCGATGAAGATCGCAATCGCGATGGCGCACAGAGTGGCGTATACGGCTGAGCGATACACGAGGCCCGATCCTGCCCGTCCGCGGAGAAGGGGATGGAACCGGGCGGTCCAGATGGCGAGCGGCGCCAGCAGGAGATACATGAAGCGGGGGCCGAGATAGAACCCGTCGTGCCAGTAGCCGAAGTAGAGTCCAACCAGGAGCGCGGATGACGTCAGCAGATACCGGTCGAATCGGTCCAACCGTCGCGATAGAGCCAGTGCTCCTATCGCCGGAACGAGCGATGGTACGGGGGTCTCCAGGAAGTAGGTCTGCAGCCGCAGGAAGTAGAGATTGATCAGCTCGAGTCCGCGCGCCGGAGTGTGTGAGACCCCCCACGGCGCGGCATGGAAGCCGAGCCTGTGACTCTTGCCCCAGAGGACTTCGTAGCCGAAGAGCAGGGGGGCACCTGTAGTTCTGGAGTTGACCACCATGAGCGCGATCATCGGGATGGCGACGCCGACTCCCGCCGGAAGGGCATCCAGCCAGCGCCGTCGATCGTGCAATGCACGAACCAGATACCAGATACCTGCGGGAAGCGCGAACGCGAGCGCATCCACCGGGCGGATGGTGGCAGCCATACCGAAGCCGAGGCCGGAGAGCGCCGCTATCGCAGGCCGTGGCTTCTCCGAGATCATCACGCCCGCCATCGCCGCCACGGCGACCATAACCCAGGCGAGTGCCGTGACGTGGTTCATGTGCGAGCCGGACATGAACACCGCGAACGGTGCGAGCGCGAAGACCAACGTCGCCGCCAGCGCTACGCCCGGGCGCGGCTCCGTGAGCCGCGCGTACACGGCGAATGCCACTACACCGATCGCGCCGAAGAACGGGCCCACCAGCCATGGCGCGTGGACCAGCACTCCCAGGGCGAGCATCGCCGGTCCGCCGGCGGGGAACTGCGAATAGACTTTTCCCTGAGTGTCCACCAGGTGCATCCCGCTGAAAAACTCGGGGTGCGCGAAGGCTGGGAGAGAGAGCGATCCGCTCGCGTAGATCTGCGCCTGGAACAGCTCCACTACTTCGTCGATGAGAAGCGGGCGCCCGCCCAGAACATCGAGTGCCACCCACGTGTAGAGCGTCAACGCCACGGCGGTGATCACGAGCGTCGCCAGAAGGGGTCGCCGGGTCCAGCGTTCGACCAGGTTGTCCAGAGCATCGCGGCGCCACAACCCCGCGATCTTTCCCGACAGGATTCCCATGACGATCCCCACTCCCAGCGCTATCGTCGTACCGCTGACGAAGCCGTTGGCAATGAACGAATACCAATCGGCCTCGTGTCCCCCCGGAATCCAGTTGGCGATCGGTGGGAATGCGAGCAGGGCGACGACGATCGCTATGGCGCGCGTGAAGACTGTGGTGGAGCTCGAAGCAGCCTCTCGTGCGCGGGGTGGATCAGTTGTAACAGTAGTCACTTGGATACATCAGGGCCGAGAATGCCGACGACCAGCGAGTCACGTCTTGTCGTCAGCGTTGGCCATTGCAGGTAGGTGTAGTAGTAGCGGAGCGCTCGTGCAGGCACCGGGGAAGCGCCGCACTGACTGGAGTAGGTGACCAGGATCGCGTTCCCGACTCCCTGACGAAGCATCGGTAGCGTGGCGGGACACAAGGCATCGGAGATTTCCGGTATGCGCTGGTCGGGCAAGACCGCCCTGGCATAGCGTCCCAACGTGGGCCCCAGCCCCTGCCAGGGCTGCGGCGGGAGGTAGCGCATCGCGACCACTACCGAATCCACGGACGGTTGCGCGGCGAGCTCGCTGATCAGCACTCGGTTGATTCTCCTCGCAGCGATTGCGGAGCGGGAGTCGTGCGCGGCGTACGATGCTCCCTGGACGAAAATCACTACGCACGCGGCGTACGCTGCCCAGCGCCACGAAGGGCGAATCCTTTCGATCGCTGTAATCGCGAGCGCCATGAGAAGTGCCGGCGCGAGCAGGAAGGGGAGTCCGTAAAAATTCTGGAAGTAGGGCCACGGGAGATAGATGAAAGCACCGACCGCGACGAGCACCAGCGCACAGGACCCCAGCGGCGACCACCGACTCCTCAGTTCCGAATCGGTATGCGCGAGTGTCACGCCCGTGATGGTGACAGCAAGGAAGATCAGATTCGCGGACATGTGCACGAACGAAAGGCGCGGGCCGAGTAGGCCAGCCACAGGGAACAGCATGGCTGTGAGCGAACGCAGCAGACGAAACAGCGACGGCGACCCCGTGCCGTAATCCGAGACATAGGCACCGGCCGACGCCCGGAGCGCCACCACCGCGACCGGTAGCAACACGGCTACGGCCCCGACGCCAACCAGCGTCGCAAGCCAGACGTTGCGCCTCGTCGGACGGAGCCGTTGCCAGCCGCCATTCCCATCGCTCGTGCCGGCGAGCAGGAGTACGAACGGCACGAAGGCGACCAGCATCTCCTTGGCAAGGAGAGTGAGGGTCAGGAGTACGGCGATCCCCGCCGCCGAGCTGCGCCAGCGAGCAGTTGTCTGGTAGCGTGTGGCGATGAGCGAGGCGCCGATGATCGCAAGGAGGCCGAACGGCTCGCCCATCGTCAGCCGGATCCATGCCGGTGATGCGGTCTGCGCGGTGATGAAAAGCGATGCGCCGAAGGCCGCGCCCCACATCTCGCTGCCAAGGCGGCGCAGGAGCAGATAGACCGCGATCACTATGGCGCACATCTCCACGAAGCGCGCGATCTGCCACCCGACCACGTTGGAGCCGAAGAAGGACCACTTCCAGATGATGAGCAGGTAGCTCAGAAGGTCGAAGCGACCCTGGCTCACGAAGTAGCTCGCGAAGGCCGCGAATCTCTCCCTTATCGAGTCGTGCTGATACAGAAAGGGGAGGAACTCCGAGAAGTCGATTATGTCGAAAGGCGTGGCTGTCCACGGTTGATAGATCGCGCCGGCCGCCGCGATGGCGACCGCGTACGCCACGAGGAGCGCGATCGGAAGGCGACGGGAGCGCGCGAGTTCCGCCTGGGGGAGAATCTCCTGCTCGGTTTCGACTTGAGTGCTTGTCATGTGCGGAGGGCTACCATCCCGAAATGGTCCGTGGAGAGCCGCGAATCGGAGGCGAGTGGGATGGGCGCTAGCCTATCCATGCGGTCCATAATTGGACGACGCAGAGGCGTGTATGGTCGCACTTCGCGACCCGGCGCCAGTATCGTGGGCGCTCGACCCAGGAACGTCAGCGAGGTAGATGCTGGACATTGCGGGACTCGTGTAGCGCCTTCTCATCCAGTTCCAACGGAGCTTCAGGATGTCCGCGATCGCTCTCGCGGTATCGCGTACCACATGTACCGTGCTCGGCGACTCGCACCGTTGCCTTACCGGGATGCGCTTGATATCGAGGTTGTACTTGAGGAGGAGATATATGATCTCCACGTCGAAGGCGAACCGGTCGATCGTCAGGAGCGGGAACAATGCGTCTGCCACGTCGCCACGAAGCGCCTTGAAGCCGCACTGGGTGTCGTACATGCCGCCGGTGACCAGGGTTCTGAAGAGGAAGCTGGCGACGGCAGAGACTAGCCGCCTGAGTATCGTCGCGTGCCCGTACTCCGAGCCCGGCAGGACGCGATCCCCGATGACCGCGTGAAATCCCCTGCGCTGTATGTAATCGAGCACGTACGGGAACGACGCGGTGCCATAGGGAAGATCCGCATCGGTAAAGATCCGGACCTCTCCGCTCGCGGCCAGCATCCCGGCCCTTACCGCTGCCCCCTTGCCAGCGTTCCTGGCGAGCCGGGTGGCGAAGACCTGCGGGTGCTTGATGACGGCATCGCTCGTGGCGTCGTCGCTCCCGTCGTCCACGACTATCACTTCCCACGAAACGCCCAGGCGCTCGCCCAGGCGCTCGAGCGCATCGACGAGCTCGCGTGTGGAGCGCTCGATGAACCCGGAGGCGTTGTACGCCGGAACGATGACGGAGAGAGTGACTGCGCGGGACGGAGCTCGCGTCGGCGCCAGGGTCCCGTCGATCAGATATGGCGAGCTGGTAGTCAAGGGGAGCACGGTGCCGATCCCGCCTTTCGAGTGCCAGTTGCGGTTGAAGACGGAGACGAAGACGGAGACGAAGACGGAGACGAAGTGAATCTCCCGAAGTGGGTCATCGATCGCGCGAGTTCCGCGACGCTTCGAGAACGAGCAAGCGATCGTCCGGGCTCTACTCCTGGCGCACCCGGGCTGACACCATCAGGTCGTAATAGCAGTTGATGCGGACAGGCCTGTCGCCGATCGCTCCGGGAACCCGTTCGAAGGCACGGGTCCCCACCAACGCTCCCAGCCGCCGGAGGGCATACTGCCAGGTCACCGTCAGCGATACATAGCGGTGCGACACTATCTCGAATCCCTCGTTCGACAACAGCCGACCGAGGGATGCCAGGTCGAAGTAGAACAGATGCTCGGGAATCTTCCGCCACCCGAGCCATCTCTTGCCCGAGAGCTTGGCCACGATGCTTCCGGCATCCGGTGTGGAGAAGTGAAGCATCCCGCCCGGGCGCAGGATGCGCCGGGTCTCGGCAAGCTCGGCGCGCGGGTCGGGTAGGTGCTCGATGACTTCCCACATCGTCACCGCATCGAATGACCGGTCGGCGAAGCCCGCGCCGCGCAACGTGCCCTCTCGGACCGGGACGCCAACGACATTGGTGGCGTAGTCGGTGGCCCAGCGCGAGAGCTCGATTCCTTCGGCCCGCCAGCCCGCGGCGGCCGCCTGTTCGACGAAGAAGCCTGCGGCGGCACCTACATCGAGCAGGCGCGCCTCGCCGCTCGGTGCGGGGAGAAGCCGGAGCCTGTCGCGAAAGGTTGCCCGGTGGTTATCCGCCTGCGACACGTACTCGGCGTACCCCTGGTCGAGTCCTTCCGCGCTGTGGAAGTACTGCTCGGAATACAGCGTCGTCTGCTCGTCGGACCCCGGCTGTGGCCAGAGAAATCGGAGCGTGCAATCCGCGCACTGCATGATCGAGTACGGAGCGGCTCGGAGAAACGGCTCGGCATGGGCAGAGCCGCAGGAGATGCAACTGGTAGACGGGAGCGCCGGCTCAGGCATGCAGCCCACGCGTAATGGCCGCACGCCGTGCGAGGGGCTGGGGAGCCTCCCTTCCAGTTCCGACATCGGCTATGGAATTGTAAGGGCGGCCCATCAGCGGAACTCGAAAAGGGGCGTTCTCTCCTCGAAGCTGCACGCTACAGTGACGAACCTCGGACCCTGACGCAACTGCAAGCTTGGGCGGTGATTACGCACCATCCGATCGACGTGCATCCGGTGTCAGGCGCGCCTCTTCGCGCAGCCGTGGATGCTCGCCGCAGTCAGGATGGGGCCGTCCCCCTACTCCACCACCGCCGTGTCCTGCGTTTTCACCGTCTCCTTCACCACTTTCACCTCTTCCTCGCCGCTGCTCCGGCTGTACTCGCCCAGCCCCATCCCCATCCAGATGGTGCTCGCCACCATCAC
>DATCXG010000248.1:0-5604 GCA_036565945.1 Gemmatimonadaceae bacterium | reverse complement strand
CGAACGTCCACCTGTCCTACCCGTATCTGGTCGAGCATGAGGGCGGCGTCTTCTGCATTCCGGAGACGCACGAGGCGCGCGAGATCGGTCTGTACCGCGCCGATCCGTTCCCCCGACGCTGGCTCAAGATCGCAATCTTGGTCGCCGGCTTCGCCGGCGTGGACGCTACGGTGTTCCGGCACGAGGGCCGGTGGTGGCTGGCGTGCACGGACGCGGACCATGAGCCCAACCGCGATCTCCATCTCTGGTACGCGGCCGATCTGCTGGGCCCCTGGCAGCCGCACGCTGGGAATCCGGTGAAGCGAGACCTTCGCTCGGCGCGTCCGGCGGGCACGCCGTTCGTCCACGAGGGATGTCTGTACCGCCCCGCGCAGGACTGCTCGCGTGTGTACGGCGGGCAGGTGGTCATCAATCGCGTGACGCGCCTCTCCCCTACGGAGTTCCAAGAGGAACCGGCTGCCGTCATCGACCCACTCATGCTCGGCGGCGCTCCCAACGGCGTGCACACCATCTCGGCCGTCGGCCCCTTGACGTTGGTCGACGCCCGGTGGTCGATGTTCGTTCCCCGGGTGCTCGCGCGCGTCATCATCGATACGCTCGCGGGAAGGGCGCCCCGTCCAGCCGCCCGCCGTACCGTCTCCATGATCGACGAGCGCGCGCCGACGCAGACGGCGCGCATGGGACGCCGGGATCCCCGGCCCCTCACCTTCACCGACAGTGAGTGAACGATGATGCGCATCGGCGTCATCACCCAGGACATCCGCTTGGGTGGAGGCGTTTTCACCAAGCTCACGGCGTTTCTGCGTTTCGCCGAAGCGCGCGGCTACCTGTGCGACGTGTACTACCCGGCGGAGCGCCCCTCTCCATCCTGGCAGCTCGAGCAGTTGCGAGCGATCCCCTCCGTCGGACAGGTGTACGCAATCCCGATCTCCGAGAAGGTCCCGCACTTCGCGCGCGCGTCGTTCTTCGGGCATCGATGCCGGTTCGTGACATCGTACGATGCCTACCAACTGATCAGCGGCGGGTTGGTGCTGGCGCTCCCGTTCGTGCACCGCGCGCACCCCTTCGTGGCATGGGTGGCTGGCCCAGCGTCGCCGGAGATCGTGGCCATGCGACGCACGAAGCTGCACCACTACTACCTGTACAACACCGTGACCATGGCGGCACTGCGCCGGCAGGAGATCGCGTGCGGACTGCATGCGCGGATCGTGCTCACGGACAGCCGCTACTCGGAAGCATGTCTCATTGACGAGCTGCAGTTGCCGTGCGAGAAGCTGCGCGTGCTCACCACGCCCGTGGATCAAGACAGCTTCCAACCGGGGACACCGGTCACGCGGCCGCGCCGCTATGTGTTGAGCGTCTCCCGTCTGGCTCGCGGCAAGGGGTTCCCGACCTTGCTCCGCGCCTTCCGCGAGGTCGCACGGTACATGGACGACGTCGATCTCTGGATCGCAGGTGACGGCGCCGAGCGCGAAGCGCTGGAGCGCATGACGCGCGAGCTCGGGCTCGAACACCGTGTGGTGTTCCTCGGGGACGTGCACGACCAGCAGCTGATCGACACCTATCGCGGCGCGACGCTCTTCGTGCTCCCCTCGCATCTGGAGACCCTGTCCATCGTGGTGCTGGAGGCAATGGCGTGCGGTCTGCCCGTCATCGCCACGGCGTGCGGCGGTCCCGCCGACCATGTGCACCCAGGGGAAACGGGCTTTCTGGTGCCCGTGGAGGATTGGCGCACCATGAGCCGGCAGATGCTCCTGGTGCTGCGTGACCCGGACCGGGCGGAGCGCATGGGCCGAGCCGCCCGCAATCGTGCGGTCGAGACGTTCAGCACCGAGATCATCCACCGGCAACTGGACGCGCTCTACGCCGAGGTATTCGGCATGAACAGCTCCCGTACGCCGATCGGCTACGCGATGAGCGCAGGACACGCAGTGGATGTCGGTTCATAATCCGGCCTTGCCTTCGCGGACGATGCATGCCGGCGCGCTCACTGGTCCGCGTCAGCGCCCCTCACGGTGACCACCTCATCGCTGGCGGAAGCCCCGATCGGCCCCCCGCGCAAGTCCCCACTGGGCATCTTGCGCAACGCGGGTTGGCTCACCGGAACGCGGCTGGCGGGCGACTTCCTCTCTTTCGGTCTCTTCGTCGTCCTCTCGCGTTACTTCGGCCCATCTGGCATAGGCCAGTTCGCCTACGGCTTCGCGATCGCGTCCTTCGTCTCCATCTTCGTCGGGCTCGGCCTGGACGACTTTGGCGTGCGAGAATTCGCGCGCCTCGAGACAGCCGACAGCCGGCAGCTCCTGGGAAAGCTGGTGGTCAGCCAGCTCGGGCTTCTGGTGATCGTCGGCGTCGCCCTCGGTGGGTTCCTGCTCGCCACGAAGGCATCGCCCACAGTGGCGGGAATCATCGTCGTGCTCAGCATCCAGCAGGCGGTGTTGGCCATCGCCCGCACGTTCTTCGCGCCGGCCTACGCGCAACAGGCGATGGCGACCCCTGCCCTGATGGAGGTCGGATGCCGTGCCGCGGGGATGCTCATCACGCTCGCTCTCGTCGTCCTCTCCCACGCCTCGCTGGTGGTGGCGGTGGTGGGCTATCCGATTGGCGCGCTGGCGTTGCTGGCGTTCGCCATCCCCTCGGGCGTCCGGCGCACCGGCGGGCTGAGTCTGCGCATCGCGCCGCGCGAGGCGCTGCGACTCGTGCTCATCACCTGGCCGTTCGGCGCCAGCGAGATGGTGTACCTGCTCTACACGCGTGCCGATCTCGTGATCCTGACGTGGATGCGCGGGGACGCCACGGCGGGCATCTATGCATCGAGCCTCAAGTTCTACGAGGTCAGCACGCTGCCGGTCTTCTTTCTGGGCTTCGCGGCCTATCCGGCACTGAGCCGGCTGTTCGAGGAGCGGGCACCACGTCTGGCATCAGCGGTCGGTCGGCTCTTCCTCTCGTCGCTGCTGATCGCGGGGCTCATCGCCTGGGGCATGGTCTTCGTCATCCCGTCAGTGCTCGTCCCTTTGCTGGGTGACAAGTTCTCCTCGGCCGGCCCCGTGGTGCAGCTCATGGCGGTGTTCGTCGTGCTCACTGCCGTGGAGGCGACGGCGACTCGCGTGCTCCTCGCCGTTCATCTTCAGGTCATCAAGTTCAAGCTCCAACTCGCCTCGACGGTGCTGAACGTAGTGCTCGATCTGCTCCTGATTCCGCGGTTCGGAATCATGGGCGCCATCGTGGCCACCGCTGCCGCCCTGGTCATGGTGGATGTGTTCTACCTTCGGGCGCTCGCCACACGGTTGGTGAGCGCGCCGATCATCACAGCGCTGGTCGCGTTTGTCGTGCCCCTGCTCGCCGCGTTCGCCGCTGGGACGATGGCCACGGTGCTGAGCTGGCCGCAGTGGCTCGCCGCATTCGGGTCGCTCGGGATCTTCCTCGCCGTGGCGCTTCTGTCCGGCCTGGGAGCGCTGCTGCGGGAAGCGTTGGGCGGCCAGCTGCTCGGCGGTCTCCCAGCGGATCATTGATCCCATGCCGATCGAAATCATCCGCCAGCTCGAGCAGTGGGAAGCGCAGCGCGCCGTGTGGGAGGAGATCGATGCCGCTGGCGAGCATCACACGCCGTTCCAGAGCTTCACGTGGCTCACCGGGTGGTGGAAGTATGCTGCCGATGGCGAGCTCTACATCATTCGCGTCAGCGATACGACGGGACGCACCATCGGGTTCGCGCCATTCTTTCTGCGGAAGCAGTACTACGGCTGGCCGCTCACGCATCTGGCGCTCATCGGCACCAAGCGCGCCGATTACCTCGACTTTCTCGTGCGCAGCGGCTCGGAGGACGTCTTCTTCACGACGCTCTTCGATGTCCTGCACGACCCGGAGCGGCCATTCGCGTGCATCGATCTCCGGGACGTACGCGATCGCTCGCCGAGCGTGCCGTTTCTCTTGCGGGAGGTCGGGAAGCGATCGTGGTTCTGCACGATGGACGGCCGCAGCATCTGCGTCGCTGCGCCCCTGCCGCCCGACTGGGGCACCTTCCTCAACCGGCTCGGCAAACGAGCGCGAAAGGACGTCGACTACGATCGCCGATATCTCGCGCGGCATTTCGCCGTGGAAATCAGAGACTGTCGCACTCCCCCCGCCGTTGACGAGGCGTTTCGGGACATGGTGGGCATCTACCACGCACGCTGGATGCAGGAGCTCGGCTCCCACCGCTTCGCCGACGCTGAAGCGATACGGTTCGAGCAGACCCTGTACGAGGACGCGGCCCATCGCGGTACCCTCCGATGCTGGATGCTCTACCTGGACGGCGGACCGGCGGCATGCGTCTCGGGCTTCGTGCGGGGCCGTCGTCTCTTCCTCGACACCGTGGTGCATCACCCAGCCTACCACAAGTACAGCGTGGGGAACGTGCTGATCGGTCACGCCATCGAAGCGTGCATCGGCGAAGCCCTGACGGAGTGCGACTTCACGCGCGGGCCGGAGCGCTACAAGTACGGATGGGGGGGGGCGGAGCGGTCCAACCTGCACATTCGGATCTGCCCGGACCATGGGACGACGGTGCGAGCGATGCGGGCCGAGCAAACCTATCTCGCGGCCGCGAAGAGCCGGACGCTGCAGCAGATCGTCGCGCTCTACCGGAGGACGCGTTCCGCATAGCACCACCGTTCCCGCCGCCGCTCGCGGGACGCCGGCTCGGAGATCGCCAGTCGCGCATCGCGCAGGGATTGGATAAAATTCCCACTTCTCCCATCGTCTCGCATGCGCATCGTCTTTCTTTTCGCTCTCCTCCTCGGTCTCGTCCTCGGTGTCGTCAGCATGATCGTCGGCATCGATCGCCACCAGAAGCGCCGCCGGTGGATCTCCTACATCAATCTCCCCACCATCGCCAGCTTCGCCGTCGGCGTCGGCGTGCCGGGCTACCTGCTGCTGCGCTACAGCGCACTGGGCACCACGGCCATCGTCGCGATCGCGCTCGGCGTCGGGCTGGCGGCGACGGCCGCGATGGTTGGCATCATTGCCGGCTGGGCCGTGCCGAGCGCGGCGCGTGAGGTTCTCGACGAACGCTACGTCCTCCAGGGACACTTCGGCCGAGTGACACAGCAGATCCCAGCGGACGGGAGCGGCGAGATCACGTACGAGCACGATGGCGTCCATCACGTGGTGGCGGCGCGCAGCCTCGCCGGACAGGCGATCGCGCGTAATGCCGAAATCGTGATCGAGCGCGTGGAGGAGGGGATTGCCTACGTGGAGCTCTGGAGCACCATCGAGCGGCAGCTCGAGCTTCCGACATGACGTCGACGGGTAGCGCCACAGGCGCTCTTCTTGCGCCGCATTTCCTGGAACGATATGCTGAAACTACCGTTCTGGTGGATGTCGAGGTGAGCCATGTCGGACACCGTGCTCTTCGGAATCATCTTCGCGGGGTTCTTCGTGCTCCGGTTCATCGCTGCCACGGTCGTGTTCTACTACGTGCTCCCCGCCGGCGACCGGTGCCCGAACTGCGATGCTCCCACCATCCGTGTGCAATCCCGATTCTGGAATGCACTCCTGCCGTGGGTCAGAACGAGCTGGTGCTATAGCTGCGGCTGGGAAGGATTCCTGCGCAACGGCCCGCTCTCG
>DATCXG010000214.1:0-5757 GCA_036565945.1 Gemmatimonadaceae bacterium | reverse complement strand
TCGCGAGCCGCGAGAAAGACGAAGCGCGCCGAGCCCGCCGCCACCACGTCGCCCGGATTGACGTCGGCGCCGTCTGGCGGGACCTGGCGAGAATTCAGTACCACCACGTTCTGGGTGGATGCGGGAACCACGCGCGCCACGCCGTCCGCGAAATCCAGCCGGAAGTGATGCGCGGCCAGATCCCGCTTCTGGATTCGCCAGTCTGAGTGTGAGCCGCTACCGATGTTCAGCGTTCCCTGGAGCTCGCGCGGGTTATCGGCGAGGTCAGGGCTATCTTCGAGCTCGAGAAATGGCATCCTATATCCTCCAGGCGCCGGTAACGGCGCGCGGCACGGGATCGACACATGTCCACGACGGCGTGGCCCGTGCGGGCACCAACGTTCTGGCGATCGCGCCGCGGGCAGCGCCGTGCGGGGCTGCACTTGGAACTCATTGCGTGCGAGAGGGCACGCCTCGTATAACGCGCCATCGGCCAACCTGGCAACATAGCCTGCGGCAAGGCGGGGGCGACGGTGTCCCACGCGCTTCGTGCCGACGGGTGCTATTATTCGGTCGCGCGGTCGACTCCCAAGGCATAACAGGCGCCATCACCACTCGTCTCCCTCGCCTATGCTCCGCCCGCTGATGCTCCGCACATCTGTGCGTCTCACGTCGTTGCTCGCACTCGGCGTCGCTCTGGCAGCTTCAGCGTGCGGCGAATCGGGGGCGATTGGCGCCATGGAGGGCGATACCACCGACATAGCGGCTGTCGATACAGCGTCGTTCTTCGCCGCCAAGTCAATGACGCGCGTGAAGAGCCGCGCTCCGATGCACCCGCCGAGGGCGCTGAGCCCTCTGGCCGATTCCGTGGGTCGGAACGTGACGTTTCTCGGGAGCTTCCAGCGGTCCTTCGTGGCCGCCGGACGTGGCGGCCGGATCCTCGTCGACATCGGTCGGATCGACACCAAGCTCGCTACCTCGGCAGAGCGGCGTGCCTTCGAGGAAGCGGCAGGTGTGCTCGCTCCGCTCAGGATCGGCGATCGCCTCCGGTTGCGCGGCTCATGGGGCGCGAGCGATGTGACGGTGGCTGGCTACGACGAGTGGAAGGGGCGGGCGGTGGCCACGCTCCTCGTTCCTCCCGTGGTAGACTCGCTGGCGCGAAGCAAGGGACCGCTGGTCGCTCTCGCGGTGCGCGTGGATTCTGCCGCGGCGGACTCGGCGGTCGCGGCCGACTCGTGTGCTCGGCGCGACGCTGGCCCGTCGCCCCAGCTCGCCGCCCGCAGGGTAGTGGTGGAGGACTCCGTCGCGCGGATCCTTCGATCGGACATGGCCGGCGTCCCGGCTGCGCACGGCGCACAGGAGAAATTGCCCCCCGCCAGAGTGACCAGGGTGAATGGATGCTTCGGGTCGGGGGCGATGGTCATCTTCGCCAACGCCCGCATTCCGGGTCGGGAGACCGCTCGCGAGATCGCGGTACTGCTCGACACGCTGGGCAATGTGACGCCGCTCGAGGTGAGCGACTTGCGGTTCAAGACCCACGAGGCGTTGCGTGCATTCGACGCGGACGGCGACGGCGTGGATGACGTAGCCGCACTGGGGCGCGCGGGGAAGACTGGTGGAACCGTGGTCCTGCGCCTCGATCCAGCAAAGCGACGCCTCACGTATGTCATGAGTGGGTTCGCCTGGGAGACCTTTTGAGTCAGCGTACGGCGTCTCACCTGCGCGTCTGTCTTCTCGCCCCGGGCGTGTACGCGTGGGGAAGCCGTAGCGGGGCCGGACGCGCAGCGCGTACTCTCGGCCGCGAGCTCGTCAAACGCGGCGTGCGCGTGAGCGCCGTCGTGCCGCGGCGGCGCGGCCAGCGCGAGCTGGAGCAGATAGATGGTATAACCGTCCGTGGCTATCCACCCGAGTCACCCTGGCACGCGGCCGCGCTCTGCCGCGAGTGCGATGCCGATGTCTACCACTCGTTGGATCCATCGCTGCCCACTGCCCTCGCTGCCGCGGTCGCGGGGCACCGCAGGCATGTGGTCACCATTCGGGCGCCGCGCGATTGGATGGCTGAGCTGCAGTCACCCGGTCGCTCGCGGCTGGCGGCGGAGTTCGTACTCACGGAGAACCCGCTCACCTGGCTCGCCGTTCACCGGGCCGACTCGGTCTGCTGCGCATCGGAGGACCTCATTCCCGTAGTGGGCGCGAAGTATCGTGTGCGCAACCCAGTTTTCCTCCCATCTCCGGTGGTGGTTCCGCATCGCGTTCAGAAGGGGAGCACGGCGACCGTGTGTTTCCTGGGTGGATGGCTGCGGCATCATCGCCCGGAACTCTTCTTCGAGCTCGCCCGTAGCTTCCCACGAGTGACTTTCGTGGCGGTGGGGAAATCGCGTGATCGGCTGTACGACGCGAGCCTCCGGCGCGAGTACGGGACTCTACCGAACCTGCACATGACTGGCCCGATCGATCCGTTCCGCTCCGATGCGCTGGCCAACGTGCTATCAGAGAGCTGGGTACTGGTGAGCACCGGTGCACGCCTGGGCCTGCCCTACGCGGTGGTGGAGGGCGCCGCGCATCGCTGTGCCATCCTGAGCGACACTGACCCCGACCGCTTTGCCTCTCGCTTCGGTCATCACGCAGCCGACGGCGATCTGGCGGCGGGCCTCACTGCCCTGCTATCCAACGATGCCTGGCGCGAGCGTGGCGAGCGCGGTCACGAATTCGTGCGCGAGGTGTTCGAGATGAGCCGGGCTATGGGAAAGCACCTCGAGACGTACGGGGAGGCGGTGAAGGGGGATCAGGAAGCAGGGATGAGGGATCAGAGAACTACGACGTGAACCACGGAGGCACGGGGCACGGCTGAACTACGGTAACTGCTTACCTGCAGCACGGAGAACTGCAAGAGAACGGCAAGCGAGGACGGCAAGAGAGAACGGCAACTGCAACTGCCAACCGCAACGGCTAAAAGCAGAAAAGCTTGGGGAACTGCTCGAACCACGGAGGCACGGAGACACGGAGAACTGCGAAAAGCTTTGGGAACTGCTCTTCGCCTCTGGCTCCGGGCGCGGCACTCGAGGCTCCTGAGAGCCTCTGGCCCCGCTCGCCTCGGCGAGAGGAGCCCCGGATGCAATCCCCAAAAACATGTTCTTCGCAGTTGTCTTGGCTTTTACAGTTGCGGTTCCCTCCGTGTCTCCGTGTCTCCGTGGTTCAAGCCGTTGTAATTCTCTCTTGCAGTTCTCTCTTGCCGTTCCCCTGCAGTTCTCTGTGCTGCAGGTAAGCGTTCAGCAGTTTCTCCGTGCCTCGGTGTCTCCGTGGTTCAGGCTGTTGTTCTGCCTGTTTGTAACTGGTCTTACCGGATTCCCGCTTCTGCGGGGATGACGCGGTGGTAGGCCACTCCTGATTCCTGATCCGTGATCCGGCTTCTTCTCGCAACCCACCTACGCTAACTTGCGCGATGACAGGGGTGCCGGCGGCACTAGGGCCGCCGGCTGAGAGAGTCCCTTAGAACCTGATCCGGCTCGTACCGGCGTAGGGAGTCAGACAATGGAAATACGCACCCAGGGGGCCGCGGCTCCCGAGGCACGTACGCAGATGCGCCATGCGCGCAATGGTGAGGTCACCGACGCCATGCGCTTCGTGGCCGAGCGCGAGGCTGTCGAGCCCGAGGTAGTGCGGAGCGAGGTCGCGCGCGGACGCCTCGTCATTCCCGCCAACATTCATCACCTCGTGGGCCGGCTCGAGCCAATGGCGATCGGGAAGGTCGCGCGTGTGAAGATCAATGCCAACATCGGCACGTCCGCGGTCACTTCGTCGATCGACGAGGAAGTGGAGAAGCTGCTGCTCGCGGTGCGATATGGCGCCGACACGGTGATGGATCTCTCCACGGGCAAGGATATCGACGCCGTGCGCGAGGCGATCATCGCGGCGTCCACGGTTCCTATCGGGACGGTGCCCATCTACCAGGCAGTACTGATGGGCAAGGAGCTCGAGGAGCTCACCGTGAACGACCTCCTCGACATGATCGAGCGCCAGGCGCGGCAGGGCGTGGATTACATGACGCTGCACGCCGGCATCCTGCTCGAGCATCTCCCTCTCATCTACGGTCGCGTGACCGGGATCGTGAGTCGCGGGGGCTCGCTGCTCGCGGTGTGGATGATGGCGCACCGCAGACAGAATCCGCTGTACGAGCACTACGACGATGTACTGGACATCCTTCGCCAGTACGACGTGACCATCTCACTCGGCGACTCACTCCGCCCGGGTAGCATACACGACGCGAGCGACCGCGCGCAGTTCGCGGAGCTGGAGACGCTGGGCGAGCTGACGCGCCGCGCCTGGGAGCGCGACGTGCAGGTGATGGTGGAGGGGCCGGGGCACATCCCGATGCACGAGATCGAGATGAACGTGCGCAAGCAGAAAGAGATCTGCCACGAGGCGCCGTTCTACACGCTTGGCCCGCTGGTCACGGACATCGCGCCGGGCTACGACCATATCACCAGCGCCATCGGCGCCGCGATGATCGGCTGGTATGGCGCCGACATGCTCTGCTACGTGACGCCCAAGGAGCATCTCGGGCTGCCCAACGCCGAAGACGTGCGGCAGGGAGTGATCGCGTACAAGATCGCTGCCCACGCTGCCGACATCGCTCGTGGCCGTTCAGGCGCGCGCGACCGCGATGATGCGCTGTCGCACGCGCGTTATACGTTCGACTGGAACGAGCAGTTCCGCCTGTCCCTCGACCCCGAGCGCGCGCGTGAGTACCATGACGAGACGCTCCCGGCAGAGTATTTCAAGAGCGCTGAGTTCTGTGCGATGTGTGGTCCCAAGTTCTGCTCGATGCATCACTCGCGGACCATCGAGGATGGGATCGCGGCGATGGCGCGCGAGGCCGGCCTTGTACCGGAGAACACTCTCGCGCCGGGGACGGGAGCGGAACCAGCCCGGGCCGTGCCGGCCGGCGCGCAGGGCGATTGACAACCTTCACCGATGGGCGTATCAGTTGACACTCACTTCCAAGCGGCGCTCGGAACTGCGCGCCGAGGCGCACCACCTCACGCCTTCGGTGCACGTGGGCCAGCACGGCGTCACACCGGCGCTCATCGAATCGCTGGACGACGCTCTCCGCGCTCGTGAGCTCGTGAAGATCCAGCTCGGTCGCGAGGCCGAGTTGGATCCGCGCGAGCTGGCAGGCCGGCTCGCGGGTGATTCCAAGGCAGATGTGGTGCAGGTGATCGGCAGAACCGCCACACTCTACCGGGAGAACCCCGATCTGCGGAAGGGTGGGGGGAAGGCGCCGCCCTGGCGGCGCTGAGCCTTCATGGGCGATCTGATATCGGGGCCACGCGCGGCTCCTTCCCCATGGCTGCGCTCGGACGGGATCCCCTGTCCCAGAAAGGATTTCGCGTTAGTTTTATCGCACTATCCCCTGGAGTTGGATGCGTACCCCCGAGGCGAACGATGCCCTACGTAATCACTGAAGCCTGCATTGGCGTCAAGGATAAGGCCTGTGTGGATGTATGTCCTGTCGACTGCATCTACGAGGGGCCTGAACAGCTCTACATCCACCCGGATGAGTGCATCGACTGTGGCGCGTGCGAACCAGAATGCCCCGTCACGGCGATCTTCCCGGAAGAGGATGTGCCGGCCAATCTGAAGAAATATATCCAGATCAATAGAGACGTCTTCACCTCCGATACTCCCCCGGAACGACCAACCAGGTGAGAGTCGGAATCCCCCAGTGATGGGGCCAGGTAATGAAGTGAATGGGGCCTCTGCCGACGGCAGAGGCCC
>DATCXG010000201.1:0-6706 GCA_036565945.1 Gemmatimonadaceae bacterium | reverse complement strand
GCGCGAGCCGGGCTTCCACTGGTACGGGTAGCGCCCGCGATACGACGGTGGATTGACGACGACCACCCTGGGATAGTGATAGCGGTAGCCGCAACCATAGCACCCGTAGTAACCGGGGTAGTAGCCGCCATACCGGTAGTACGGACGGTGGTGGTAGAAGGGATCGTAGTAATACGGATCGAACCACGCCGAGCGCCACCTTCCCCAGCCGAAGGATACGCTGAAGTAGGGACCCGACCCGCACCAACCGAAATCGTAGCAACCCGCCGGGTAGGGATACGGATAAGGGGCGGGGTACATCGTCACGTAGTGCGTGGTATTGGTGTACGCGACCTGCTGCGCGACCGAGTAGCCGACTAGGTCGTAATCGAAGTGGCCCGTGCTCATACGCTGCGCCAGCTCGGTGAGACCGGCTTCCGGATCACCCTGGATCTGCGAGCCGTCTAGCACTCGATAATCCCAGTGGTCGCCCAGCACGTAATCGTCGAAGCGGAACGGCTCCGTCGACCACGCTGCGTAGACTGTTCCTGTTCCACTGCTGGACGACACCGTGAAGGCGTTCCGATCGCCGCGCCCGCGGATCTCGTACGAGCCATTGCCGCGCACGAAGTTGTCTTCACCCGGATCGAGCGGGAAGAGCACGCGTACGTAACCATCGGGGCTCAGCCGCAGCACCAGCAGATATCCATCATCGCGCACCTGCACGGTGACGCGCGCCCGGTCGCCAGGTTCGTAGTCGCTGCGATCGAGTGTGACCCGTATCGACGGATCGGCGACGGTGGCGCGAGTGGCGCCCGCGACGAATGGAGTGGGTACCGTAGCCGGAGTGGCTACCGGCAGCATCAGCGAGAGAAGTGCGACGGAGAACATGGCTCCCCCGGGGTCCACGGTTCCGGCCCGACAGCGGCCGGGAAAGCATTGCGACCGGAGCGCTCTATTACGCCCCTGCAACTCAGGGAGGCGAAACGCGTGCCCGATCGCAACCCATTGTAAGATAACCTTTTGCGCGTCTGGGCGGGGCTCTTCTGTCCGCGCTGCCGGACGCCCCGTGTGCCGCTGGGTGGACGCTCCCGGTGAGCAGGCCGACCGGGCAGCCACGCCCGATCGGCCGTCGATCGTCAGAAACCGATCCGGAGTCCCGCCGTAAGCGCCCAGTTGTGCACGGTGGGGGTGTTCATCTTGATCGACGTGGCCTCGCGGACGTCGAACTTGCCGATGTAGTCCTTGGCCGAGAGCCTGAAGCCGATGGCCGGCGACATCTGGTAGTCCAGACCCGCACCCGCGTTGAAGGCGAAGTTCGTGGCGTCCGTGGTCAGGAAGTCGGCGGCGCCCACCTTGTAGTGGATCGCGCCAGCACCCACCTGGACGAAGGGCTTCACCGGAATCGACGACGCTCCGGTGGGGATGTCGAACTGGAGCCCGCCATCGTAGAGCCACATCGACGAGCTACCCACGTTCAGGTCGTTCAGGAACGGCACTGCAGCCTGCAGGTTGGTGCTCGAGTGAGCGACGTTGCCCACGATCGCTATGTTGGGCGTGATCTGCATCCCGAGCTGAGCTCCGTAGACGGCGCCATTCTTCATCGAGAGCGACGTGCCTACGGGGCCCCTCACGAAATCGCCGAACACCATATAGCCAGCGTATGGCGTCACGTTGAAAAGCGTTCCGTTCGAGACGGGTCGAAGGTTCTGTTGTGCGCCGAGCGAGCCGGCAAGTGAAAACAAGCCAGCCAATGTGGCGGCGATACTGACGAATCTGGTCATGGTTCCTCCACTGCGTGAGACGATCACCCGCCACCGCAGAAGGCACGCGCGGTGCCAATTTTCGAGACGCGACGGCACGACACGATGTCCTTGTGTAACATGGTGTTACACGGGAAGCACCAGGATTCCCGTGCGAGCGGGTGTCCCACGCGTGGGACTGCGCTTGTCCACTTCCACGGCCGTCGGCCCAGCAGCTCGGCGGGCGCGGAGCGTGGTGGGAGGATTCCGAATCGTACACACTACTCGATCGTCATACGTGCGTACCCAAACAGAGGATACGGACGTAATGCGGATCTTCGTCACGGGGGCCGCGGGCCCGCTCGGACGGGCACTGACGGCGGCGTTGCGGCGGCGCGGGGATGCAGTAGTGGGTCAGGTACGCCGCAGGAGCGGCGTCGACGTGTTGCGGAATCTCGGTGCCGAACCGGTGATGAGCGACCTCAGCCGCGCGCGACTTCTCGCCGAAGCCATGAGCGATTGCGACATGGCGATCCACGTGGCGCAGTTCTTCGATTTCTGGGCCTCGCAGACGTCGAGCTTTCACTCGGTGAACGTGTACGGCGCGGAGAACGTGATGAACGCGGCATTGGAAGCACGCGTCCGTCGCGTGGTCTTCGTTTCCTCCTCGCTCACCATCGGCGAGCAGCCCGGCTACTGGGGCACCGAGCACACCGTTCATCGCGGCTACACCATCACCGCCTACGAACGCTCCAAGGTGACGGCGGAGCGAGCGGTGCTCCGTTACAGGTCCAAGGGCATCGAAGTCGTGGTGGTGAACCCCGCTCTCGTGATCTCACCGGGCGACCCCGGTTGGCTCGGCAGGCTCTTCACCGATTTCATCTCCGGGCGCAGGCACCGGGCGCCAGATGCACCGCTGGGCTGGGTGTCTGTGGATGACGCGGCCACCGGGATCGCGCTGGCGGCGAACCAGGGCCAGAGCGGCGCTCGCTACATACTCAGCGGCGACACGCTCTCCACGCGCGAGCTGATGACGCGCGTCGCCAGGCTGGCGAACCGCCCGCAACCGGGCGCGCTCCCCCGCCCCCTCGCGCTGGGCGGCGCGGCGATCTCGGAGGCGACCGCGGGGATCATGGGCACGCGTCCTCGCTTCTCCGTCGACGAAGCACGTTTTACCACCACCGGCTTCAGGGTGGACGGTGGGCACGCGAGCGCGTCGCTGGGACTGGAGTACACGCCCATGGCGCGCTATCTCCCGCCCGTGGTCGCAAGCTACCGCAACGTTGCGCGCCGCATGTCGGCGTGACGAGGGAGCCGCTCGGCGGTGCGCGGTAGCGCTCGAGCCGAGTGCCTGTGCGGGCTCAGTAGATGTAGACGGGAGTGCCTACGGGGATGTGCGCGTAGAGCCACTCGATCTCGGCGTCATCCAACCGCACGCAGCCGTGCGTGGTAGCGGTCCCGATGCTCTCCTTCAGGGGCGTACCATGGATCAGGTAGCCGTCGCCGAGGTCGAGCTGATGGCGCCCGAGCTCTCCGTGCACCGCTCGATTGCCAGTCCCCATGGGAGGGATGTAGAGCGTGCTGTCGAAGACGATCTCTTCACCCTGCGGGAGCGCCGCGAAGCTACCGTCCGGCCGCAGCAGGCCGGTCTCGCCGCCACGCACGGTGAGGATCGTGCCGTCCGCCAGTACCACATTGCTGTCGGCGGGAAGACTGGCGAGACGCAGGTGGTACTCGCGTGCCACCTCCGCGTAGTGCCAGTCCGGCGGGATCCACGCATCTCGCATCATCTTGCCTTTGACGGCACGGATGCCGCGTGGCGAGCGAAACGTCCACGATCGAGCGTCGTAGGTGAGCCGCCTGTCCATCCCCACCCCCGCCGACGCCGTCATCAGCGTATCGCCGGCGTCCATCACCCAGAGCCTGCGCTCCGCGATCGAGACGACGATCCGCAGTCCGGCATCACGCGCAGCGGCGGCGCGGGCCCCCTCGGCGGCCAGACTGTCGGCGCGCGTGGGCGGCGCGCGCTCCAGGGGTGGTGCGCTGCCCGGGAGAATCGTCGTGTGCGAAGCCACGGGGCCAGCCTCCTGCGCCGCCACGGCGTGCGCTGGCGCGAGCGCCAGAGCGCATACGAGGGCGGCCATCGCGCGAACGCGCGCACGGAGATCGTGGGGATCGTCTCCGTGCGCGCATTCGCGGCCCTGCCCGTGAGCTATCGCGGGTCGAGTCGCATCAATAGACCCGGACACCGAGGATGATCGGCACGTAGTTCGAGTTCTTCCCTTCCGTGAAGACGCTCACGAAGCGCGACTCCAGGAAGAGCTTCGCTCGCCCGAAGCCGAAGTTCAGACCGGCGCCACCGTTCACACCGGCCTTCGTCAGCGAGTTGTCGCCGTTGCTGGAGAGCGGAGTACCATCGATCACCGCGGATCCATTGTCGCTACCGACGTCGGTGAAGTGGTGAAGGCCACCACCGCCCAGGAGGTAGAACGACGAGCCGCTGTTGCCGAACGGGAACTGGAGTGTGAGATCCAGTGATCCAGACCAGACGTTGGCGTCGGAGAGCGTCACGCTCACCGGTGCCGACGAGATAGTGCTGCCGTTCAGGCGATCGTACGAGAGATCGAGGCGCAGACCCCAGGGCGTGTTGCTCGACTGCCACCCGATCGGCACCGTGACGTTCCAGCCGGTGTCGTAGCCGCCGTCATGCAGACTTCCCATGGGCACCGTGGCACCGCCAGCAAGACCTATGTAGAAGCCACCGCCGACGCGGCCCGTGCGCGCGCTGCCGGGATAGAGTCCGACCGTGTCGGCCTCGGTCGTCGTCGGCTCGGTCACCACGTCACCGGTGGCCGAATCGCTGCGGATCGCGCTGGTGTCGGTCGGCATCATGGTCGTGTCGGTCGGCATTCTCGTCGTGTCACTCGGCATCGTCGTCGTGTCACCCGGCATCATCGTCGTGTCGGTCGGCATCGTTGTCGTGTCGGTCATGATAGTGGTCGATGTGTCGGTCATCAGCGTGTCACGCATCGTGGTATCGGCGTTGACCGTCGTGTCGTTGATGCCGGTGATCCCCTGACGGGTGGTGGTGTCGATGGGCACACCGGTAGTGACGTTGCCGGTGGATGTATCGGTGACGATGCCCGTGGTGTCGGTCACCGCTCCCGTAGTTGTGTCCATCATCGTGGTGGTATCACGGTTGATACCGCCTGGATAGGACGTCGTATCGGCCCCGCTCCGCGCGCCGGTGGTGTCGTAGGAATTCGACAGTGCACCGGTCGACGTGGTGGTGTCGTACACGCCCTGATCCTTCGTCACCGGGATGCGCTGTTGAGAGACCGCGGGCGTCGTATCGCTGCGCGCGCTCGCCGTATCCGTCGGCACCTGCGCTGTTGCTGTGGTCGCGATACCGAGCACGAGCGCGGCCGCTGCTCCTATCGTCATCAAGCTAGCTGAGTGGCGTAAAATCATATGCTCCTCCAGAAAGACTCGTCCCCAAGCTTGCTCCCGCGGACGAATGGCGGGCCGGCACCGGCAGTGCTCGCCTGCCTTCCCGGGCGATCGTGAAGTCGCAGCACGCCACGTGATAGGGCATTGTGCATGCCGGGAAATGGAAGAGATGTCGATGATTGTCGCGTCGGAGCACCATCTTTTTGCGAACTCTGGCGCGGTGGAGACGGGCCCTGCGGAGCCCAGGCGAAAGGAAATTTTCCAGCCGTTACTACGGAGCGCGTTCGATCTTCCCTGTACGTGACAACGATCCAACTTCCCCAGCGCGTAGGCAGGGCCCGGCAAGCCGGCGAGCGCGGCACTCGCAGCGCTTCGCTGCACCTTCCGCGCACGACACCGGTACCCATGCCCGGCAGAGTGCGGCATGCCGAGCCGGTACTCCTGCTCAGCGCGCATCCAGGCGCACTGTCGCTCATATCCACGTTCGTCGCGATCTCGGGCCACGACCCGCTCCTTCCGCACGACGACGAGTCGATCGAGCAGGCTGTGCTGCGCGTCAGGCCGCGAGTGTCTATCGTGGATTTCGAGCATCCCGGCGCTGCGTCACCGCGCATCGAGCAACATCTGCTTCGCTCGGGATCGCGCGTGATCGTCTTCAGTACCTGGTACCGCAGTCTCGAGGCGCGCGCTCGCGCGGTGTCGATGCGCGCGCTCTTCTTCGCGCTCCCGATCGAGCACCGCGCTTTCGACGATCTGCTGCAGACCGCTCTTCTGGTGTGATGGTGGGCTCCGTCAGCGCCCCGAGCGTGACGGCTGCAGTGTGCGAGGGTGGCGCGCCTCACTGAAACCACGAGAGCCGAGCGACGTAGAGGAATTGTCCGTTGGCGTTTCCTCCACGAAAGAGCAGATGCGATCATCCACCCAGCGCCTCTTCGCGCTTCTCGCGGCCATCCTCACATTCTGCGTCTATCTCCCCCGCGCCGCGGCGCTACACGCGCAGCAGCTCACCCGTGGCGCGGCCGATTCCTCTTCGCGCGGCTCGGGGCTCGATCTCACGATCGATCACTGGGGATTGGGAATCGGGAACGTACCCCACGTGAACGGCCTGCGACTCAACTTCCGCGATCGCGGGCCCGTTCTCGTCGACGGAATCAACGCCACGATCTGGATGCCGCACGACACCGCGCTGGGCGTGGTGAACGGTGTGGCCTTCGGCCTCCCCGCCACCGGGGCACGGAGCATCCGCGGGCTCGCACTGGGCCTGGCCGGTGCAGGCGCGGATGAAGCGATCGATGGAGTGGCGCTCGCGCCAGTTGGCGTGGGTGCCGGTAGACGGCTACACGGGATCATGCTCGCGGGGATCGGAGGCGGCACCGGCGGCGACATCGCGGGGGTGGGCGTGGCGGGGATCGGCTTCGGGAGTGGCCGCGGCCTCACCGGCGTGATGATCGGAGGCGTGGGTGTCGGCACCGGAGAGGATGCCACCGGCATCATCATCGGCGGCGTTGGGGCAGGCGCCGGAGGCTCGCTCCGGG
>DATCXG010000162.1:0-2128 GCA_036565945.1 Gemmatimonadaceae bacterium | reverse complement strand
GTGTGCCGCCGCCATCGACTGGTCCGGGTTCGCCGCACCCATCACTTGTGAGACTGGCCGATCGTCCGCCCCAGACTGATCTCCCCGTTGTCGATCCGGATGTTGAATCCACAGTCGGGGTTGTTGCAGACCCATGCCTTGAAGGTGATGGGCGCGCCATCGCGACCGTAGTCGCTGAGCGGGAGCATGGTTCCCTGGTTGCACTTGCGGCACCCGGGCAACTCCTTCACGTCAGTCCCGTCCATGGAACTCGCTCCTCCCTACGACCCACAGTGCATATGCACCAGGGCAGCACAATCCGTACCCCCGCTACTCCGCTAGACAAGCCGGGCACAGCTCCAGGGATACTCGCGCTCGAACGCCTGGTCGAAGTCGAAAACATCGACGAACTCCTCGCGCGAGTCGGTCGGCTGACTGATGAGCAGCCCCAGATCGACGAGCGTGAAAACAATGTCACCGAGATCCGCAGTGCTATGCACTCCCCAATAGTCGAGGACGACACTCGCCATCACGCCAAAGCGCTCGAGCGCGAGGTCACGGCATGCCTCCGCCAGCTCGCGGCCGCCAATGTGCCGCCGTTCCGCCATGCGCACCTGGCAATACTCCAGCGCCGCGAGCACGAACAGATAGGCACTCTCGTGAAAGCGCGTCTCGCGTGCGCGGATGCGGTCCATGATGCCGTCCCGGAAGCACAACTGCGACAACGGTCAATCCTTAGCAGAAGCCTCGCTCCAGCGACCCCCGCTGGAGGTTGAGGCTAAGATGCAAGGCGAACCGCCATTTCACAACCGGGCTGCGACCTCTTCGCCGGCAGTGTAGAGGGGAAATCCCGCGGCGAGCTCACGCACTTCGGCACGGATCTCGGTAGCCACCGCCGCATCGTCCGGTTGCTTCAGCACGCGGTCGATGAGGTCCGCGATCCGCCGCATCTCGGCCTCCTTCATCCCGCGCGTCGTCACCGCCGCGGTGCCGATGCGAATGCCGCTGGTCACGAACGGCGACTGCGTCTCCCCGGGCACCGTGTTCTTGTTCACCGTGATCCCGGCCTGCCCCAGCGCAGCTTCTGCAGCTTTCCCTGTGAGGCCGCGGTTGCGCAGGTCCACCAGCATGAGGTGGTTGTCCGTGCCCCCGGAGATCACGTGGAAGCCACGCTCGACGAGCGCGCCGGCGAGCGTCTGCGCGTTCGCGATGATCTGCCGTGCGTACTCCACGAACGATGGCTGCTGCGCTTCGCGAAGCGCCACGGCTTTCGCCGCGATGACGTGCATGAGCGGCCCCCCCTGCGTACCCGGGAAGACCTGCTTGTCGATCGCCTTCGCGTGCTCGGCCTTGCACAGGATGAGCCCGCCACGAGGGCCGCGCAGCGTCTTGTGCGTGGTGGTGGTGACCGCGTCCGCGTAGGGCACGGGCGAGGGCGACAATCCGGCGGCAACGAGCCCGGCGATGTGCGCCATGTCGACCATGAGCATGGCGCCAACCTCGCGCGCGATGTCCGCGAACGCCGGGAAGTCCAGCGTGCGCGAGTACGCGCTGAAGCCGGCGATGATCATCTTCGGCCGGTGCTCGAGCGCGAGCTCCCGCACCGCGTTCATGTCGATGCGCCCGGTGTCCTCGCGCACTCCGTACGCCACCGGACGGAACAGTCGGCCGGAGAAGTTCACTGGAGAGCCGTGCGTGAGATGGCCGCCATGCGACAGGTTCATCCCGAGCACCGTATCGCCGGGCTGCAGGAAGGCCAGATACACCGCCATGTTCGCCTGCGCACCCGAATGCGGTTGCACGTTCGCGTGCCCGGCACCGAAGAGTGATCTGGCCCGGTCGATCGCCAGCTGCTCCGCCACATCCACGCACTCGCATCCGCCGTAGTAGCGCTTCCCGGGATAGCCTTCCGCATACTTGTTCGTGAGCGGCGAGCCCATGGCCTCCATGACTGCCGGCGACACGAAATTCTCACTCGCGATGAGCTCCAGCCCGTCACCTTCCCGCCGGATCTCACACTCGATCGCGGCGGCGATCTCCGGGTCGGTCTGCCGCAGCGCGTCTCCAGGCGGACGGCGCTCCCATTCATACCAGCGCATGGCTGCTCACTCCTCAGGACGCGTGATCCCGCTCGATCTCCTCGACACGC
>DATCXG010000136.1:0-2668 GCA_036565945.1 Gemmatimonadaceae bacterium | reverse complement strand
GCGGCACGGACGAGGATGGCTACCGCGACGAGACGCCCGCCCGCACTCGGCAGGGATTCCTGAACGTCGGGCGGAAGGGCAACAAGACCGACCTGGCAATGACGGTGCTGTACGCGCGCGACCGGATCTACCAGGCCGGCTCGCTCCCCGAGAGCTGGTTGCGGGAGGATCGCACCGCCAACTTCACCGGCGGAGACTTCTTCGAGCCGGAGCTCTGGCACATCGCGGCGCGCGGCGAGCGACCCTTCGCGGGCGGCACGATCCGCGGCAACGCCTTCAGGCGTGACAACGACTACCAGCAGTTCAACGTGAACGTCGACGCGCCGAGCACCGATGCACACGTCGACAATACATCCAAGGGCGGCACGCTCGAATGGACGCTGCCCACCGCGGTGGCAGGGATGCCACTCGGGCTGACCTTCGGTGCCGAATACAGCCGCAACGACATCACCTATCGGATTTTCAGCGTTCCCACCGCCGGGGCGCCGGGGTTCGAGGAGGAGTGCGACCAGGCAACCGGTCTCTGCGAGAACGCGCGGGTGAAGGAGGACGACGCTGCGCTGTACGCGCAGGGAGTGCTGAGCGTCACCCCGGCACTGGCGCTCACCGCGTCCATGCGCGGCGATTACGTGCGCATCCCCTTCCGCGACATCCGGGAGCCGGAGAACGATGGCACCAACAGCTACCGCCGATTCTCGCCGCGCCTGGGGGTGAACTACTACCTCGGACCGGAGGTACGCGGCTACGCGGCGGTCAGCACGGGATTCCGCGCGCCCGCACCCCTGGAGCTGGCCTGCGCCGACGAGAGCTCGCCATGCTCACTCCCCTTCGCCCTGGGCGACGACCCGCCGCTCGATCCGGTGACCGTGGTGAACTACGAGAGCGGTTTCGACTGGGAGCCGAACGAGGGAACGGCGCTCGACATCGTGGGATTCCGTGAGGAGGCGCGCGACGAGATCGTATTCGTCGCGGCGCACACCACCACCGGCTTCTTCCAGAACATCGCCCGCACCCGCCGTCAGGGGATCGAGGCGAGCGGCTCGTTGAAGCTGCCCGCCGGATTCCGCGTGTTCGGGTCGTACGCGCTGATAGACGCCACCTATCAGAGCGCGGTTCTTCTGGCCTCCGAGATGCCGCAGCCCGACTCCGCGCGCCCCGGCGATCGCTTCCCACTCTCGCCCCTCCAGAGGGGAAGCCTGGGCGTGGAGCTCACGCGCACGCTCGGAAAGTCGGCGATCGCGGCGCAGCTCTCGATGAACGCGGTGTCGAGCCAGTACCTCCGGGGGAACGACGAGAACCTGGACGAGGTGAATCTCAGCGACGATGCCGAGCCGCGCTTCGTGGACGGCTCGGTGCCGGGGTACGCGATGGCGAGCCTCCAGCTGCGGTACGAGCGCCCGCACCTGGCGGTCTCCGCGCACATCCAGAACCTCTTCGACCGCGACTACGAGACGTTCGGCATCATCGGCGAGAACCCGGCCGGCCCAATCGGAGGTCCGCGCCCCCCCGCGCCCGTCCTCGAGCGGTTCCTCAACCCCGGCTACCCGCGGACTCTCACCATCTCCATCGAAGCGAGGCGGTAGCACCAGACATCATCTCGGCGTCCTGGCTGCGTGGAACTGCGGACGCGGAGGTCGCGGAGGGGTGAAGAGAGGTCGCGGAGGGCTCCTCTGAGCTCCGGCCTCCGCGCTCCGTTCCTGGATCTCTGCGAGGGAGAGCTCCGGTGAGTTTTGGGGGAACTGCTCTTCGGTTGGAGTCCTGCGTGGGCTGGCAGGACTCCAACCGAGGGAGTAGTTCCCCCAATCACATTGAACCAGCCTTGCCTGGATCTCCGAAGAGGATCGGGACGCCTGCTGCCGCAGGACGTTCTCCGCGCCCTCTCAGTTCCCTCCGCGACCTCCGCGTCCGCAGTTCCCGTCCGCGCGAGATGAAGCCGGAGTGAAGATCTACCCCCATCGCTTACACGATCATTTCCCGATTATCACGTACGCATTGAACTCGGTGCCGGTGGAGACCGGGGTGGCCCGTCCACCGACCGAGGCGGGCGGGGTGATGCTCGTTATGGGGATCGAGACGCTGCCACCGCTGTAGGTGCCGCTGGCAACGGGGGAGGCGTAGAAGTTCTGCGCGTTGCGCACCTCGTAAGCCTGACCCGACTTGAGCACCCTGGAGAGATCCACCGAGACCGCTCCCTGCCGGCCCCAGTTGTAGATGATCACGTTCGCCCGGCCGGCCTCGTACTTGTTGGGCTCGACCACGACCTTGGTCTGGCTGGGCATGGTGCCGTCGAGAATGGTGTTCCCCGTGATCGTGGAGCTGCTCCAGTTGACCAGGATCCAGGGGCCCACGAAGTAGTTGTTCGTGATCGTGCCACCGGTGTTCATCGGACCCCAGCTGTAGCCGATGCGAGCCGTCCAATCGTCACGCATCGAGGATGAGCGGTAGCTCATGTTGTTCGTGTAGACCAGGTTCACGAGCGGCACCCCGCCGCCCACCTGGTAGTCCATGCCACCCGACATGCCGGCCTGGGCACCGATGCCGCTGTTGACGGCCGCGTTGCCGCTGATGGTGTAGTTGTTCAGGTAGGCCTGGTCGGAGCCGTAGATGTGGATGCCGTAGCCGTACTGGTTGAAGAGCAGGTTGTCGAGGATCTTCTGCGTGCCCGACT
>DATCXG010000133.1:0-3138 GCA_036565945.1 Gemmatimonadaceae bacterium | reverse complement strand
GCGGCGCGAGAAGCGCGTGCCAGGGCGCGACGGTGCGCGGCCCGCGCGGGAGCGGACCATCAGGTGCGACGATCTATCAGGCTCCCACGGCAAATGCGTCGAGATACTTGCGAATGCCGGCAAAGGTATCGCGCCATCCCTTCTCACAGCCAGCGTAGAACTCGTCCGCTTCAGGGCCGACAGGGAAGCCAGCCTGCGAGACCCGGAGAGCTGATCCCCGCGGATGCGGCACTACCCTGAACTCAGTGACGAAGTCTGCCTCGAATGGAAGCTGGCCCGTCCTGGCGCGATAGCGATAGTTGGTGAGCACCATCCGTCGAGGCGGATCAAACTCTCGAATGGTCGCCACGGTGACATAGTCCGGATCGTCCTTGGCGTCTCCCCACGCGGCAGCCCAGATGCCACCAGGCTCCGGCATCACGACGGCCCGGGCCACTCCCCACCATTGGCGAATCGCGCTCGGAGTGTGCAACAAAGCGAACAGCCGCTCGGGAGGCACGGCGAACGTCTCTTCGTGCACATGCTCTCGTGTCTTCATTCGTGCCTTCCTCTGAAGGCCTGGCGTCCGCTCCGCCGCGGCGGGTTCATTCTGCCACCCCACGTAATCCTGCTCTATCGCGCCATGGCGATCAGGCTCTGCGCCCCACGAACACGCCAGCATACCGCCGGAGATACAGCCCGAGCGAGTACAGAGTGAGAATCACCGCCACGTACATCGTCACCACTCCCACCACACCGTTGAACATGGCGAAGGCTCGCCACAGGGGACCGCCCCACGCATAGTGGAACGCAGCTTCCCTGGCCGCGAACCAGAAGTAGGCGGCGCCCACCCACGTGGCCTGGAATCCCATCTTCCACTTGGCTGGTCCGATGGCGGAGATGATCACTCCGCGCGCCGCGGCAGCCTGCCGGAAGACTGTCATGAACAGTTCGCGGCCGAGCACCACGAGGAGCACCCAGAGCGGTAGCCCGACCGAGCCGAACGGGGTGACGAACGCCATCGAGATGGGAGTGCCGTATCCCGACATGAGCAGGTAGATCGGGACCAGCGTGGCCAGGAGGAGCAGCTTGTCGGCGAGTGGGTCGAGCAGCTTGCCGAGATCGGTCACGAGATTCTGCGTGCGCGCCAGCACACCGTCGTAATAGTCGGTGATCGCCGCCGCGATGTAGAGCACGAATCCCGCGAGCTTGAGCTCCCAATTCGGCGCGAATGGGAGCAGGGCTATGAGTGGAGCCGCGGCGATGCGCCCCACGGAGAGCGAGTTGGGGAGGTTCACCGCTACCGTTGCGCCTTACGCCAGGGTTTTCAGCACGAGCTTGCTCACTGCCTTCAGAGTATCGAACACACCATCCCCTCTCACGGCGACCGCCTCGAAGTAAGGCGCGCGTTCCACCCATTCACCCGTGGGGATCTGCTCCACCAGATTCTCACCCGCGTGGTACGGATCGGGGGCCACGCGCTGCCTGTGCGTATCGCCGAGCTCCCAGCCCGGATTGAGCGCACCCTGTAGCTCAGCCAGCGGTGCAGCGTTGGGCAGGTCGCGCTTGTTGTACTGGACAACGAATGGCATGGTAGTGAGATCGTAACCGTATTCCTGCATGTTGTCGTACAGGTTCTGCATGGCTTCCTGATTCGCCTCCATGCGCTCTATCTGGGAATCGGCAACGAATACTATACCGTCCACACCCTTCAAGATGAGCTTTCGACTCGCGTTATAATAGACCTGCCCCGGCACCGTATACAGGTGGAAGCGGGTCTTGAAGCCCCGAATAGTCCCCAGATCTACAGGGAGGAAATCGAAGAAGAGCGTGCGCTCGGTCTCGGTGGCCAACGAGATGAGCTTCCCGCGAGTATCCGGCTGCACACGTTTGTACACGTGCTCGAGGTTGGTAGTCTTGCCACCGAGCCCCGGCCCGTAGTACACGATCTTGCAGTTGATCTCGCGCGACGCGTAGTTGATCATCGACATGGCTGCATCCTCACTGGAAGAGCCGGTCGATCTCGTCCTCTGCTCCGGCGAGGAGGCCGTTTCCAGGAGTGGCCTCGTCCTCCCGGCCGCGCTGGAACATCTCGGTGAACAATCTGTTGAGCTCTTCCACTGTGGGCTTCACCTTCAGACGCACTAGTCCCAGAGTCGTGCGATCATCGAACAGGACTACGAGGATCACGCGGCGCACGATATCCACCAGGTACATCGATTCCTGCTCACCCTGGTGGAAGAGCGAGCTGAACTCGGTCTCGCCGATGAGTCGCGCCAGTTGATCATTGGCGCTGAAATCGGCGGCAGTCAGCGTGGCGAACGCCGTGGGGTCGAAGCGCGGCGGATCGCCCACGCTGGCCACGAGCTGGCCGGAGCGATCGACGATGAGCGCCGACCGCGCGTTGCTGTCGTGCAGAAACTGCTGCAGCGAATGCATGATAGCCGAATGATCGTCGCCTGTGAACGACCAGCTTGCCGCACCAACGGGCATGTTGAGTCCTGTCTATGCGAGGGCTCTGGATTCCCGCGCTCGCGGGAATGACGGACCTGCACTAACGCGCATCGTGAGTCTGTCTATGCGAGAGACCGTTCCATCCGACGCAGAATCAACTGGCCACGACGGCGTAGACCTGGGTGATGTTCCCATTCCACGTAGTCACGCAGCAGACGAACGTTCCTCGGACTGTGCTGGCCGCGTAGGTATCCCAGCGCGGCCATCCGGCGCCAGGGACGCATGCTGAACAGGTCACGGCGAGATCGTTGGGTTTGCTGACTCCAGACGATCAACCCCAGCAGAAGGCCACCACTGAAGCCTGCCGCCGCTGCCGCAGCCAAGCCGTTGGAACGTCGCATCACATCTCCCGTCGTGCGCTGAGTGCCTGGGCTATCGTCACTCCGTCCGCGTACTCCAGATCTCCGCCCACGGGGATCCCGCGCGCGATGCGCGATACTATGGGGACGTGCGGCGCCACCTGACGCTGCACGTAGAGCGCAGTTGCTTCGCCCTCCAGACTCGGATTCGTGGCTATGATCACTTCGCGTATCGCCTCCCTCGCTACTTCCCCACCATCCGTCCCATTCTCGCGAACGATGCGATGGAGCAGTTGCTTGACTGACAGCTCATCGGGTCCGATCCCGTCGAGCGGCGACAGCCGCC
>DATCXG010000118.1:0-9751 GCA_036565945.1 Gemmatimonadaceae bacterium | reverse complement strand
TCAGGACGTGGTGTATATCGCGCTGAAGGAACCGTCACCCGCCCGCAGGAACGCCGCGCCATCCAGAATCCGGACGGCTGCGGCGCCACGATTCCCAGAAAGGCCGATCCGCCACATCGACGTTCCCACGGAGTTCCCCACGACTATCCCGCCCGTGGATCTTTCAGACCTCGTCGCCGATCCGAGCGATTTTGTGATCGCTACGAACGCGCGCAGCGACGCTGACGGTGTCGAGGATCCGATATCGAACGGTCAGGGCGGAACCTTCACGGCCTGGCAGGTTGAGAAGGTGACTGCCCCGCTCCCCGGGAATCCGAAGCCGCGGTATCCATCGCTCCTGCAGTCGGAGCGGGTGGATGGCGAGGTGCTGGCGCAGTTCGTGGTAGACACGTCGGGGCGCGTGGACATGTCGACGTTCAGAGCACTCGATGCGACGAACGAATTGTTCGTGGATGCCGTGACGAAAGTGCTCGCGCGGTGGAGGTTCCAGCCGGCCGAAGTAGGTGGACGGAAGGTGAAACAGCTCGTCCAGATGCCGCTGACGTTCAGGGTACGCTGATACCCAGCTTCGTCCAGAGAAAGTCGTAAGCCAGGGCGTGCATGAATGCCGACTGCTTGTTGTCAGCGGCCGCTCCGTGGCCGCCCTCGGTGTTCTCGTAGAACCACACGTTCTTGTATCCCATAGCCTGCATCTTCGCCGCCATCTTGCGCGCCTGGACTGGGCCGACGCGGTCGTCGCTGGTGGCGGTGTAGAAGAGGATCTGTGGATAATCCACACCCTTCTTCACGTTCTGGTAGGGCGAGAAGGTCCTGATGAAGGCCCACTCCTCCGGTTTGTCGGGGTCGCCGTACTCGGCGATCCACGATGCACCGGCGGAGAGGTGGGTGTAGCGCTTCATGTCCAGTAGCGGCACCTCGCACACTATCGCGCCGAAGAGCTGCGGATAGTTGGTGAGCATGTTGCCCATCAACAGCCCGCCGTTACTGCCACCCTCGGCGCCCAGATGCGCGCGCGATGTGACCTTTCGCGCGGTCAGGTCCAGCGCCACTGCCGCAAAGTCCTCGTAGGCGCGCGGGCGGTTGGCCTTCAGCGCCGCGTTGTGCCAGCGCGGGCCGTACTCGCCGCCGCCACGGATGTTGGCCACCACGTAGACGCCACCGCGCTCGAGCCACGCACGGCCCACGCTCCCGCTGTAGTACGGCTCCATCGAGACCTCGAAGCCGCCGTAACCGTAGATGAGCGTTGGGTTGTTGCCATCGAGCTTCAGCCCTCTGCGGTTGATCTGGAAGTAGGGCACCCTGGTGCCATCCTTCGATGTGACGAAGTGCTGACTCACCTCGAATCGCGAGGCGTCGAAGAACGCGGGTGCCTGCTTGATGGTCTCTGACTCCGCGCCGCCGAGCACGCCGCGCTGCAGGGTCCCTGGGGTGAGGAAGCCGGTGACATTCAGCCAGTATTCGTCGCTCGAATCGGGGTCGGTATCCATCACGCTTATGGTGCTCGACTCCGGCGCGCCCGCCATGGGTTCGCGCTTCCAATCACCCGGGCCAGGTGTGAGGATCTCCAGACGGCTCTTCACATCATCGAGGATGTCGAGAATCAGGTGGTGACGCGTCCAACTGTACGAGGCGAGCGAGGTGTGCTCGCCGGGCTGGAAGAGGACCGTGAAATCGCGGGCGCCACCCATGAAGGCGTCGAACTTCGTGGCCAGCAGCGCGCCGGCGGGGTAGCTCTTGCCACCCACCGTCCAGGGTGAGCGAGTCTGCACGAGCAGCCATTCGCGGTGCGCGTTGGCGTTCGCGTCATCCTGAACGTCCACGCGCTTCAACGCACCTCCGGTACGCAGGTACAGCTCCGAGTGATAGAAGTCCTTGACCACCGCGACAAAATCGCGCTCGAAGCCGGGAGTGCGCGTATGGTACGCGGCCACGGTCATGTCGGTGGGCTTGCCCTCGTACACCGTGGTGGCCGTCGTCAGGGGGGTCCCTCGCTTCCACTCCTTCGTGATGCGCGGGTAGCTGGACTCTGTCATGGAGCCCGGACCGAAGTCGGTGCCGACGAAGATCGTATTCTCGTCTATCCAACTCACATCGCTCTTGGCCACGTCCAGCTCGAAGCCGCCCTTCACGAAGGTCTTGCTCGGCATGTCGAATTCCCGCACCGCCACGGCGTCGCCACCGTCCGGCGAGAGCGAGATCAGGCAGCGCTCGTAGTCGGGCTCCAGACACTGAGCGCCCTTGAAGACCCAGCGCTTGCCCTGGTCCTTGTCGAGCGCATCGACGTCGAGCAACAGCTCCCAGGCTGGGGCTGGCTTGCGGTACTCCTCTAGCGTGGTGCGCCGCCAGAGGCCGCGCGGGTGCTGCTGGTCGCGCCAGAAGTTGTAGAGGTGCCCGCCCATCCTGTTGACGTACGGGATGCGGTTGTCGGAATCGAGTACCTCGAGGATGCGATCGCGCATCACGCCGAAGGTGGGCGTGTCCACGAAGCGCTTCGCGGTTATCGCGTTCTGCTGTTCGACCCACTGCATCGGCCGATCACCGTGGACGTCCTCCAGCCAGATGTACGGGTCGTCGTCGGCCATCGCGGTGGCGGGCGACGAGCCCTGCGAGTGACTGGTACCAGCGATAGTGACACCCAGCATGAGTGTGATCCAGGCCGATTTCATAGTTAGTCCTCAGATGCGCGTGGCGCAGTGGACGCCGGCAGCAAATCCCGCGGTCGCGGACGACTGTGATGCGCGGGGTATCGCGCATGGTGTGCCAGCCGTGTGGGGCCGCTTCGAAGCTGAACTTCGTGCCCGCCGGCGGCACGGTCAAGCCGACAGCCTGCCGTGGCACACCGCCACTGGTTCCACTCCGGTTGGCCCCTCCCTTGCACATTACCCGTCCAACACGCCACTGGAGGCTCTCATGCGTCCATCAGGAATCGTGGGCATCATTCTCATCATCGCTGGTCTGGTGGTGCTCGTGCTCCGCGGCTTCAGCTACACCAAGGACAGGGATAGTGTGAATGTTGGTCCGCTGGAGATCAGCGCGGAGGAGAAGGGGTTCGTACCGCCCGTAGCTGGCATCGTGGCGGTGGCGGCCGGACTGGTTCTGGTGGCGGTGGGTCGTAAACGGGCGTAGTGCCGAGAGTGCCCGTACGCACTCGTAATGGCGCGCTCGGCGCCACCGCAGTTGGCCAAGCGCGTTATGTTTCACCGGAAGTGATATCACACGTCGCCCGGGACACGATACCCGTCTCGGGCTCCAGCCTGCGCGCAGGCGCCCGGCTCCGGGCGCGTATCCATCGCCATGTATCGTCACACGCAGCTAGGTCGGTTGATGCTTGCGCTCGACCTCGTGCTCGCGCTGTTGCTCGGCATCCCCGGGGTACAGCGCGGTGTGGTTGCGCTCCTGGTCGGAGCCGGGATAGCGCTCCTGGTCGCGGTGCTCTTCAGCACCCTCACCATCGAGGTGCGCGATGGTGTTCTCCGCTACTACTTCGGGCCGGGGCTCTGGAGCAAGCGGGTTCCGCTGAGTGAGATAGCCGAAGCATCGCCATCGCGCAGCCGGTGGTACGACGGGATCGGCATCCGCATCACGCCGCGCGGGATGCTATACAACGTCACCACTGGTCCGGCGGTGGAGATCCGTCTCTTCTCTGGTCGGCGATTTCGCCTGGGTACCGACCAGCAGGCACAACTCCTCGCAGCCCTCGGTGCCCCGCCCATCTGAGGGTCGTTCCCATCAATGATCTCCCCCACGCTCTTCCTTCCCGCGGCACTCGCCCTCATCACCGCCGCGGCGTGCTCCGACGGCGACCAACGGTCGTCGCACCTGCCGGACACCATCGCTGTGCGATCCTGGACGGTCACCCCCGGTGGGATCGGCCCCATCAGAGTGGGGATGACTGTGGCCGAGGCGCGTGCGGCGATAGGATCGGAGCTCCCATCTCCAGCCGATTCCACGTGCGCCTACATCACGCCTGCTGTGGGCCCCCGCGGCGTACTTCTCATGGTGGCCGGCGGCCGCGTCGTCCGCGTGGATGTCCGCGACACCACGGTGGCCACGAGCGCCGGTGCCCGAGTGGGGAGCACGGAGACCGAGATCGAGCGGCTCTATCCGGGCCGCGTGTCCGTGACGCCGCACAAATACACGATGGGCCATTACCTGACCGTCGCTCCCGCTGCGCCGGCGGACTCGTTGTTTCGCATTGTTTTCGAGACCGACAGCGGCCGGGCCACCACTTACCGGGCCGGTATGCTTCCCATGGTCGAGTGGGTGGAGGGCTGCTCCTGATCCCGGCGCCGTTGACCCCCGAAACGAGAGGGGTACCCCCGGCGTCTAACTGGTATGGATCGGGACGGAGTACTCGGGGAGGGGGAATGGCGCGGCGCTCGCCGCCTGCCGTACGGGGCGGTGGTGGTGTCCGTGCTTGCTGTCGCCTACTCGGCAGCTTATCTGGTCTGGCGCGCTTCGGGCATGCAAGGCTCGTTCTACGGTGGTCTCGTGGCGCGCCTGGTCTTCCTGCCGCTGAACTGCACGACGGCCATTCTCGCCTGGCGCGCATCGAGTCGCACGGGTGACGATTGGCGCACCCGTAAGGCGCTCCGCTTCGTAGCCGCGGCGTTCCTCTGCGTGCTGGCCGGCAATATCGTCTCCTTCTATATCGGCATCTTCGATGGCGGTGATCCGGGAACCAGCTGGATCAATATCTTCTACTTCCCGTTCTATCCGCTCATCCTGCTCGCCCTCATCTCCTTCCCGTTCATGCGGCGGGAAGAGCACGAGGACCGCAAACTTCTGCTCGACGCCGCCGCTGTGCTCCTGGGAGGCGGGATAGCGGTCTGGTATCTGGTCGTCCGCCCCACGATGCTCGCCGAGCATCTCACGCCGATGGGCAGCGCGATCGCACTCGCCTATCCTCTGGGCGACCTGCTCGTTGTTCTGGGCCTCACCGACTACTTCCTGAGGCGGCCGGCCGAGAGCCGCGGTGGCTCGAGGGCGTTGTTCATCGCCGGGGTGGTGCTGTACACGCTATGCGACCTCGCGAACGACCTGGTGTTCCTCAAGGCCGGATGGTTCGGACTGAGCTGGACCGACGTCTCATACCTGGCCTCGTACTGCCTGTTGATCGCCGGCCTCGCGAACTTCGAATGGCCCGCGGATGCTGCGGCTGCGGCGGACGACGTGCCCGTCTCGGCACAGCCGTTCAGTCCCCTCCCTTATGCCTCTATAGCGCTGGTGTACTGCCTGCTCCTCGTGGTAGGTGTGGAGCAGTGGCCCGAGCCGCTGAGCGTGCTCGCGATTGGCTCGATGGGCCTCACGCTGCTCGTCGTCATCCGGCAGATAGGGGCCGTGCGCGAGAACGCGCACCTGCTCAGGGAGCGCTCGATGCGCGAGAGCGAGGCACGATTCAGGTCACTCGTGCAGCACTCAACCGACGTCATCACCATCGTGGATGAGAGCGGGGTGATCCAGTTCATCAGCCCTTCGGTGACGCGCATCTTCGGCTACTCACCGGAGGATCTGCACGGCACGAATCTCGTGGATCTGCTGCACCCCGATTATGTGACCGGCGCGATGGCGATGCTGGTGTCCACCTCGGAGAACCTCACCGATGTGACGTCGCCGACGGAATGGCGCGTGCGTCACCGCGAGGGGCGATGGCTGCACGTGGAAACCGTGGGCACCAACCTGCTGGATGAGCCGACGGTACGCGGCATCGTGCTCAACACGCGTGATATCGGCGAGCGCAAGGCGCTGGAAGACCAGCTTACCCATCAGGCGTTCCATGATCCCCTCACCGGCCTCGCCAACCGTGTGCTCTTCCTCGACCGGGTGGGGCATGCGCTCACTCTCGTGAGACGCCACGGTCAGGCGCTGGCGGTGCTGTTCGTCGATCTGGATGGCTTCAAGATGGTCAACGACAGCCTGGGCCACGCCGCGGGTGACGCGCTGCTGGTGGCGGTCTCCAGACGGTTGCTCACCTGTGTGCGTGCCGCCGATACCGTGGCTCGCCTCGGTGGTGACGAATTCGCCTTGCTGATCGAGGATGCTGCTGGCGATTACTCCACCACGGCGGTAGCCCAGCGGATCGAGGAAGCGGTGCGACAGCCGATCGAGCTGGATGGCAAGGATGTGGTAGTGACGGCCAGTATCGGCATCGCCAGCGCGGGTGTGGATGGAAGCGCGGCCGACCTGCTCCGCGATGCCGATATGGCGATGTACGTGGCCAAGGACCACGGAAAGGCGCGGTATGAGCGCTTCGAACCGGCGATGCACACCAGGCTGCTCGATCGTCTCGAGCTGCAGGCCGATCTGCGCCGCGCGGTCGATCGAGGTAACGAGTTCGGAATCCTCTACCAGCCCATAGTCCTGCTGAGCACTGGTGAGTTGATCGGGGTGGAGGCGCTGCTCCGCTGGGCGCATCCCGAGCGCGGTCTGCTCGCGCCCGCGCAGTTCATTCCCATCGCCGAAGAGACCGGCCTGATCGTGCCGATCGGCCGTTGGGTTCTGCGCCAGGCGTGTCTGCAGGCAGAGCGCTGGCAGCGCGCACGTGCTGGAGCGCGGGCGCTCTCGCTCACGGTGAATGTATCGGGCTACCAGTTGCAGCGAGATGGCATCGTGAATGACGTGCGCGCAGCTCTGGACGAGAGCGGGCTCGATGCTACCAGCCTGGTGCTCGAGATCACCGAGAGCGTACTGATGCGCGACGACGAGTTGCTGGTCGAGCGCCTCCGCGCGATCAAGGATTTCGGGGTGCGGCTCGCGGTCGATGACTTCGGGGCGGGGTATTCGTCGCTCGGCTACCTGCAGCGCTTCCCGATGGACATCCTCAAGATCGACAAAGCGTTCATCGACAGTGTCGGCACCGATGGCATCGAGCCCGCTCTCGTGCGCGCCATCATCGCGCTGGGCGACAATCTGCGGCTCCAGACGATAGCCGAAGGGATCGAGCACCCGCACCAGTCGCTGGGGCTCCAGGAGCTGGGGTGCGAGATGGGACAGGGCTTCTTCTTCGGGCGGCCGGCGAGTGTGGCAGAGATAGACGCGCTGTTGAGGGCGGGGCAGGGGACGCGGTTCCCCGGAGACACGACGCCGACTATGCATTAGGGCGGCTGCGGATGGTGCAGCGCGCGCCACCGCTCCAGGCCGGACCCAACGGCCAGCGTCACACCGCCACCAGGATCCAGCATGTCATTCGGGCGTTCATGTCGATCGGCCTTCATGGTGCTCCTGCCGGCGCTGCTCGCCGGCCGCCCGGCCTCCGCGCAGGATGTCCGGCGCGACAGTGGCCTGGTCACGGCGCCCGGCACGGCGCACGCCGTGACAGGCCCGCTTCAGCTCTCCGCGCCCCTGCCCACGGACTTGGCGGTCACCGTGGGGAGCCTGCCCAACGGGCTGCGGTACTATATCCGCGTCAACCACGAGCCACGCCATCGCGCGGAGCTCCGGCTCGTGGTGAACGTGGGCTCCATGCTCGAGGACAGCACGCAGCGCGGGATCGCGCACTTCGTGGAGCACATGGCGTTCAACGGCACCACGAGTTTCGCGCGTCAGGAACTGGTCGACTATCTCGAGTCCACCGGCGTTCGATTCGGCGCCGACCTGAATGCATCCACTGGCTTCGACGAGACCGTGTACCAGCTCACGGTACCTACCGACAGCGCCGGGCTGCTCGAGAAGGGAGTGCAGATACTCGGGGAGTGGGCGCACGGGGTCACCTTCGATCCCGGCGAGATCGATGGTGAACGCGGAGTGGTGATCGAGGAGTGGCGGCGCGGAAGGGGTGCTTCGCAGCGCATCAGCGAGAAGCAGTTCCCCGTTCTCTTCGCTGGTTCGCGTTACGCGGAACGACTGCCTATCGGCGACCCGCAGACCATCCGTGAGGCCTCTCGCGCGTCGCTCATGCAGTTCTACCGTGATTGGTACCGGCCGGATCTGATGGCCGTGGTCGCGGTGGGAGACTTCGACGCGGCACGCGTCGAGCGGCTCATCCGCGAGCGGTTCTCCGAGATCCCCTCGGCGCGCGATCAGCGGCTGCGCGTGGTGTACCCGGTGCCGGACCATGACAGTACGCTGGCCACTGTAGCGACCGACCCCGAGGCTACCAGGTCCGGGGTGGCAGTTTACTACCTGCAGCCAGTGCGAGAGGAACGCACTGTACGAGACTATCGCGAGCGGCTCGTGGAGGATCTCTACAACAGCATGCTCAACGCCCGGCTGCGGGAGATCGCGCAGCGCGGCCATCCACCATTCCTTGGCGCCGGCTCGGCCCAGGGCCGCATAGTACGCTCCAGCGAGGCGTACGTTCTGAGCGCGTCGGTGAATGACGGTGGGCTGGCCGATGGGCTGGGGGCGCTGCTCACCGAGGCGGAGCGGGTGGCGCAACACGGCTTCACCGCCACTGAGCTCGACCGGCAGAAGCGTGAGCTCATGCGCGATTTCGAGCGCGCGTACGACGAGCGAGGAAAGATGAGCTCTGCTGCGTTCGTGGGTGCGTACATCGACAACTATCTCCAGAGCGACCCGATGATGAGCATCGGCCAGGAGTGGGCGCTCACTCGCGTGCTCGTGCCTGGAATCGGGCTGGACGAGGTTAATCGGCTGGCGGGGAAGTGGCTGCGCGGCGGCAGTCGCGTGATCGCCGCGAGCGCACCCGCGAAGGACAGCGCCCTGGTTCCTTCGGGGCGCGAGCTCAGGATCATAGCGGACAGCGTGGAGAAGACGAGCGTGATGGCGTACGCCGATTCCGCTGCCAGCGGAGCTCTGGTCCCGCACCCGCCGGCGCCCGGACGCGTGGTCGCCGTGGCACGGATCCCGGAGTTGGGCGTTACGAGATGGACTCTCTCCAACGGCGCCCGCGTCGTCCTCAAGCCGACGGACTTCAAGGACGATCAACTTCTCTTCCACGCCTTCAGTCCGGGTGGTACATCGCTGGCTTCCGATTCGCTGTTCGTTCCAGCGCGAACCGCCAGCTCGGTGGTGAGCGTGGGCGGTGTTGGCGACTTCAATGCGACGGGTCTGGAGAAGGCGCTGGCGGGGAGATCCGTGAGCGTGAGCCCCTCCATCGGGACCTACCAGGAGGCGCTCTCTGGCGGTGGGTCGCCCAAGGACGCCGATGCGCTCTTCCAACTCATCTATCTGTACTTCACGGCGCCCAGGCCCGACAGCTCGGCTTTCCTGGCTTATCAGGCTCGCGTGAAAGCGGCGCTGGCCAATCGGGGCGCGAGCCCCGCAGCGGTATTCTCCGACACTCTCGAGGTGACGCTCACCAATCACCACCCGCGTGCGATGCCGCTCACGAGTGCGATGTTCGACCGGATGAACCTCGCCCAGTCGCTCGATTTCTATCGTGAGCGATTTGCCGATGCGAGCGATTTCACATTCATCTTCGTGGGCAACATCGACACCCTCGCCATCAGGCCGCTGGTCGAGCGGTACATCGGCGGCCTGCCGGCCACGCATCGCGATGAGCTGTGGCGCGATCTGGGGCTGGATTACCCACGGGGCGTGGTCCGTCGCGATGTCCACAAGGGCGCCGATCCCAAGAGCGAGACCCGAGTCGTCTTCACCGGACCTTTCGAGTACACCCGACACAATGTGTACGTTATGTCCTCACTCGTCGACGTACTGCAGATCAAGCTGCGCGAGCGGTTGCGCGAGCAGCTCGGTGGTACGTATGGGGTGGATGTGAGCGCTGCTCCCTCTCACTACCCGCGTCAACGCTTCGCGATCTCCGTGCAATTCGGCTCCGCGCCCGACC
>DATCXG010000113.1:0-9115 GCA_036565945.1 Gemmatimonadaceae bacterium | reverse complement strand
AGGCAGCCGGCCAGCTGATGGGGAGCCGATCAGGGATTCTTCTCCGACAGCCGCTTCTTGATCCGGTCCAGTTCCGCGGTGGTTTTCTCCAGCTGCTCCTTCAGGTTCTGGATCTCCTTCTGGAGGTTGGCCTCACGGTGGTCGGCCTGCTCCGCCTGTTCAGCGCGGGCCGCGTCGGAGCTGCTGACCGAGATGCGATGGGTGCGGCCGATGGAGTCGATGGTCGTCGCGAGGCGACGAAGCGCGATCGCCTCGGTCCGGTGAAGTGTGCTCCCGGTATCTGCCAGGTATTCATCGAGCCGGGCTTCAGCAGTGCGTGTGTCGCCGCCGCGATTAGCCGGGTCGATGGCGAAGAGCGCGCGCCAGTACAGTGCTTCGCGTGCTTCCGCCGCGCCGGTGTAGGCCAGCATGAAGTCGTTGAGCGTGCGATCGGCATCGCTGTAGCGTCCATCCGCAACGGCCGCCTTGACGCTACCAAGCGTGGCGATCCAATCGTGGGCGGCGGGCGGCATCGATCGGTGGACCGACGATGCGCAGCCCGTGGCCAGCAGGGTGAGACCGACTATGATCGGGAGGGTGCGCTTCACGCGGACGCCTCCACGCGTGAGGCGTCCGGAGTGATCCGCGGCGCGCGCTGCTTTCCGCCAGCATGCTCGGGAATGGAAATGTGAAACGTGGTGCCGACCCCCACCTTGCTCTCCACTGAAATATCGCCGCCGTGCGCCGTGACGATCTGCCGCGCGATCGCGAGGCCGAGGCCCGTGCCGCCCTGTGCTGCCGATGACTGGTTGTCCGCCTGGTAGAACTTCTCGAAGATGTGAGTGAGTTGCCGCGGAGGGATGCCAGCCCCGGTGTCGCGTATGGTCAGTCGCAATATCTTGTCGTCGGACTCCGTGGACAGCGAGACGATGCCGCCATGCTCGGTGAATTTGAACGCGTTCGAGAGCAGATTCCCCAGTACCTCGCTCATCCGATCGCGGTCCCAGACCACTTCGTGTGGCAGCTCGCCCAGTCGATCGAGCTGGAAGGTCACGCCGCGCTGCATCGCGAGGACCCGGAATGTATTCTCGAGCTCCGTGAGGAACGGCTCGAGCTGTATGGGCCTCAGCTCGAGTTTGCCGCCTCCCGCCTCGAATCGGCTGATGTCGAGCAACTGGTGCACCAGGCGGGCGAGTGAGCGAGTCTGCGCGTCGATCGTGCGCAGGACGCCGCGTTGCTTGCCGGATATGGGACCGTACACCTCCTCATCTATGAGCTGGAGATAGCCGACGATGACATTGATCGGCGTCTTCAGTTCGTGCGACGCGATGGAGATGAATTCGGCCTTGAGTCGGTCGAGCTGCGCGAGCTGGTGCGCCATCGACTGGAAGCTCTGGGCCAATCGCCCGAACTCGTCGCGGCGCTTGGTGGCGATCCGGAGGCGGTAGCCGAAATTGCCGTCTGCGACCGCCGCCATTCCTTCCTCGAGGTCCAGGACGGGACGGCTGATGCTGCGCCAGAGGACGACGGCGATGATGAGAGCGAGAGTGCCAGCCACTGCCAGTGCTATGCCCGCGGCATTGCGGGCGGCAGCTGTCTCCTCTGTCGCCGCAGCCACCAGCCGGCTGGATCGATCGCGGAGCTCGGCCTCTGCTATCGTGAGCTCGCGCTCACTCGCGGTGATGGCGGGAAGCAGGTGGATCGCCGAGATCGAATCCGCTTCCGCACCGCGTCCCTCGGCGGCGGCTGCGTACTCCGCCGGAACGTGCACCGCGACCTTGTCCACCGCCCCACCGATCTTGGTCGCGGCATCTCCCATTCCGAGGTCGTGGAGCGAATCGGCCATTGCGGAGAGAGCGGTGATCTGCGAATCCACCGACAGACGATTCTCTGGCTTGTGAACGAACAGAAGCGCGAGGTCGAGGCGCCGCAACTCGTCCGTGCTCGATCTCATCCGGTTCAGAAGGAGCGACGCCGCGAACTCACGCTTCTGCAGAAGCGTGGTGGTGGCGTGCAGCCGCTCGAGCGACTGCAGCGCCAGCGCAAGCGGCAGCAGCAGTACGATCGCGATCGAGAAGAGGCCGAGTGCCAGCTTCGAGCGGATTGTCATACTGGTGGTCAATGCCCACTCGTTGGGATGATTTGCCGGAGGGCCGCGTGTGGCACCGGACGAGGAAAGCTGCGATTGATTGCTGTGTGGAGTGGCATCAGGCGAGAAGTGCCCATGCGCGTCGAACGTGGTGGGAAAGGAGTGATGCAATGTATAGCCGGATCGCGCGCGTCCCGCCGCCCAGACTCGTGTTGCGGGCCAGGGTGATGCGCGTTCATGTTTTGAATTGCGGCGGCGCTCACCGACAGACGCCGAGGTTGATTCGCATACCCCGCCGAGGCCGTTGCCTTGAGCATGCCGTCACCTTCGGAGCGTTATGCGCGATAGCGAACGCCCATGCCGTTTGTACTCGGAAAGCGTGAGCGAACGCCAGTATACTAACTGCATCGTACACGCAACCTCGCTGTGACGCCAGCGGGGGGCACGCGTGCGTGATGCAGGTCACAGAGTAGCGTTGACACCGTCAACCGTAGCGCATAGTTTGCCGCACCCCATTCGTAACTTCAACTATATCAATGACATTGAGCATAGTACGCATCGCCGGGCTCGGCGAGCTCGCCGGCCATGCTGCCACCGTGCGCGCCTGGGTGACACACGTTCGCTCCTCCGGCAAAGTAGCGTTCGTAGTGGTGCGTGATGGCACCGGTATCATGCAGGGAGTCCTGGTCAAGAGCCAGGTGACGCCAGAGTTGTGGGAGCGTTTTGGCGAGCTCACCCTGGAGACCTCCGTCGAGCTCACGGGCGAGGTCCGGCGCGATGCCAGAGCGCCGGGGGGGATCGAGATGGCCGTGAGCGATCTCAGGATCATCGGTACGAGCCCGTCCGACTACCCGATACAGCCCAAGGAGCACGGGGTCGATTTCCTGCTCGATCGTCGCCATCTCTGGCTGCGATCCGAGCGCCAGCGTGCGATCGCGGTAGTGCGGAACGAGGTGGAGCAGGGGATTCATGATTTCTTCTACGAACGCGGGTTTCTCCGCGTGGACACACCAATTCTGACGGCCGCCATCGGCGAGCGCTCGGGATTGTTCGAGACCGAGTACTTCGACGAAGGAAAGGCCTATCTCGCCCAGACGGGCCAACTGTACGGCGAGGCAGCCGCGGCGGCCTTCGGGAAGATCTACACGTTCGGCCCCACCTTCCGCGCCGAGAAATCGAAGACGCGTCGTCACCTCACGGAATTCTGGATGATCGAGCCGGAGGTGGCGTGGAACGACTCCGACGACAACATGCGCCTCCAGGAAGAGTTCGTGTCGTACCTGGTGCAGCGCTGTCTATCTCGGTGCGCCGCCCAGCTCCAGGAACTGGAGCGCGACACCACCATGCTCGCGAAGGTCACGCCGCCTTTCCCACGCCTGGACTACGGTGATGCGGTGAAACTCCTGTTGAAGAAGGGCAGCACGATCGAATGGGGCGCGGACCTCGGTGCGGAGGATGAGGCGCTCATCGTCGAGGAGTATGACCGCCCCGTCTTCGTCTTCAATTACCCCAGAGAGGCGAAAGCGTTCTATATGAAGGAGAATCCGGCGGATGCCCGTACGGTGCTCTGCGACGATCTCCTGGCGCCCGAGGGGTATGGCGAGATAATCGGTGGCAGCCAGCGCGAGGACGATTACGACCGCCTTCTCAAACGGATCCACGAAGAGGGTCTCCCGATGGATGCGTATGACTGGTATCTGGACCTGCGCAAGTACGGGACTTTCGTGCACTCCGGGTTCGGCCTCGGGCTGGAGCGCACGGTATCCTGGATCTGCGGGCTGCCGCACCTGAGAGAAGCGATCGCCTTCCCCCGCATGATGAACCGAGTGAGGCCGTGACGGCGCTTCGCCCTCCGATGTGAACCGCACCAGCGGCGCTCCCCGGCAGCCACGGAGCTGGCGCCGGGTACGCCGCGGGCGGTACGCTTCGAGTATCAGTAGCCGCGAACCTCTCCGTCCCGGCGCGGATCGGCCGCGCCAACCCACTTCCCACTCACGCGAACTATCACGTGTACGCCGCCAAAGGCGAGCGCCACGGGCGGTGTGGGTCGAATGTCGTAACCGAGCCTGTGCGCCTCTTCCACAACCTCGGGGCTGAAGCCACCCTCCAGCTGGAGTGCCGTCGTGCCGGTGGGTATCACGCGCGGCATCCGGAGCGCTTCGAGCGGGTCGAGTCCGTAGTCGAGCGTGTAGACGATGGTTTCGACCACGGCAGGCGGAATCGCCATGGAGCCCGGGGAGCCTACCACCATCACGGCGCGCCCATCGCGGAGGACGATGGTGGGCGAGATGGTGGAAGACGGCACGCGATTGGGACCGCGGGCGTTTGCGCTCGAATCGGAACGCGAGAAGTTGAGCATGGCGCTGTTGAGGAATGTGCCGGCCACCCAGGTTCCGGAGCCGAAGAACAGGCCATTGGTATACGTGAGGGCAACGGCGTTGCCACCGGCATCGACTACCGAGAGGTGTGTGGTTTCACTGTACCCCTCATCTGCGGTGCTCTCCGGTGAATGCGCCACGCGCGGCGCTACGCGGGACTGGCCGAAAGGGTCGAATCGCTCGCACGCGGGGGCGCTCGCCGTGCTGTCCGCGTGCCAGGGATTGCCCGGCATGAGATTGTCAGGCACCGGGTCGGATGCGAGGAGGGCGCGTCGCTGTTCGGCGAATGTTCCGGATGCGATCCCGGACGCTGGGACGGGAGCGTGGTCGGGATCGCCGATGAAGGCGTTACGATCCGCCACGCTCACTCGGAGAGCGGCGGTGAGGAGGCCGAACGCTCGAGGCGACCGTGATGGGAGCCCGAGCCGTGGAAGCTCGTAGGGCTCGAGGAGGTTGAGTGCTTCTATTACCTGCATCCCGGACTGCGGTGGCGGAGCCGAGAGTACCACGCGTCCGTGGTAGGGAGTACACATCGGACGGCGCCAGCGCGGCTGGAATGCGGCCAGATCGGCGGCGGTGATGGGATTGCCGCCCTCGTTCAGTGCTCGCACGATCTCCTTGGCCATCTCACCGCGGTAGAACCCAGCGGCACCTTCCGCGGCAATCCGCCGGAGTGTGCCGGCGAGCTCGCTCTGCGTGAGCCGCTGACCAGGCGCGATGGGGTGCCCGCCCGGGAGAAAGACCCGGCTCGCACCCTCGCTCACTACCAGCTTCGCGGAGTCCTGACTGATGACGCGCGCCAGGAGTGAATGGACAGGGAACCCCTGGGCGGCGAGGCGAATCGCGGGCGCCAGCACCGTGCTGCGTGGCAGCTTGCCGTATCGTGCCTGGGCTTCGAGCAACCCGGCGACCGCACCCGGAACGGCGGCCGCGCGCGGGATGTTCGTGGGCCCTCGATAGTGGGCCAGTGCGGTGTCGGGATCCGCGCCAGCGGTGGCGTAGAAGTCCACGTACTCCGCGCGGCTGGAGTCCTGCAGCCAGATGAGCATCCCGCCGCCGGCGCCGAGGCCGCTCATCATGGGTTCGACCACGCCCACGGCGAAGGCCGATGCGACGGCGGCATCCACCGCGTTGCCGCCCTGCCGAAGCATCTCGAGCCCCGCATCGCTGGCGTATGGGTTGGCCGAGGCTACCATGCCGTGCTCCGCGACCAGTCGCTTCCCCGTATCGGGTGCGAGGGTGGGTCCCAGGCCCGTTGGTGTGCAAGCGGCGGCGACGATTGCGAGAAGGACGGCTGCTATCCGCATGTTATGATCTCCAGGAGGCGAATCGTGACTGGTACGAGGTTTTTGGAGAGAGGAGAGCCGCTCTTGCTCAGGCACGCACGCTCGCCTGGCGCTCGGCCTTCGCTGCGGCAGAAGTAGCGCGATGATGTCTGGCGGATGATCCGACGCTCACGCCGCGCGGCGCCCCGGCGGCAGTCCCGCGCGGTTGCAGGCGTCCGCTTGCAGCCGTATGTTCGATACGGAGGGCGTTCCAGACAGCGGGACAGGGTGCCGCTCATTATTGCGCGGGGACCGATGCTTCACAAGACAATGACAGTGCTCGAGCTCTTCTCGCCAGTTCGTCGCGAGATCGGAGTCATCGAAGCGGCCACCATGCTGAAGCGACCCAAGAGCACCGTCTCACGATGGCTCAGTGCCATCGCGGATGCCGGCTTGCTCGAACGCGATGCCGTCACGGGCCGGTATCGTCTATCAATGCGGCTCGCCGTACTCGGGGAGATTGCGCGCGAGTCCACGGGCATCCAGCGCCTGGCACACCCGTGCCTCGAGCACCTCGCGTCGACCACCGGTGAGACGTGCAGTATGGCCGTGCTGGTAGGCAACGAAGGAATGAATGTCGACGCCGTGCTGAGTCCCAAACCCATCATCCACGTGGGCTGGGTGGGTAGACGCTTTCCCCTTCACGCGAGCGCAGCCGGGAAGACGCTGCTCGCCTGGCGGGATGAGGCTGGCGTGAAGAACCTTCTCCCCCGGCGGTTACCCAAGCTGGCTTCTCGCACGATTACAGGTATGGCGGATTTCTTCCGCGAGCTCGAGCGGGTGCGCGATCAAGGCTATTCTACTGCCTGGTGCGAACTGGAAGAGGAGCTTGCGGCGGTGGCCGCGCCGGTGAGAGACCACACTGGCGCCGTGATCGGCGCCCTCTCGATCAGCGCACCGGTGTCGCGTGTACCATTGAAGGCGCTCCCGGCGCTCGCCAGAGCTCCCACCGAAGCCGCAGCCATTCTCTCCGCGCAACTCGGTTTCCACGGCGCGCCTGGCGCCTGAGCGGCTACGCGGCGTTCGTCTCCTCTTCTACCGGCTCGTTGTCCCCTCTTCTACCTGCTCGTTTGCTCGTCAACCCCTGGTAATTCGTCTACCCACTCCATTTATCTGATGCCCCACGCCACGCGACGTCTCCACACTGTGCTCATCGCGGCGCTAGCCGTCGTCACCGCCTGTCAACACGCGGCCGTCGTCGCAGAGCATCCGGGCGCCGCGGTACCCGGGGCCTCGGAGACTCGCTTCCCCCAGGGGTGGCGCTTTGCCGTGGGCGGTGAGAGCTCATTCGCGCCGCACGCCATGGTGGCGAGCAACAGTGATCTCGCCAGCCAGGCAGGCGTGGAGATCCTCGAGCGTGGAGGCAATGCCGTCGACGCCGCCGTTGCCACTGGCTTCGCGCTCGCCGTCACCTTCCCACAAGCGGGAAATATCGGAGGCGGCGGGTTCATGGTGATCCGGATGGCCGATGGCCGGACCGCGGCACTCGACTACCGGGAAGTGGCGCCGCTCGCCGCTACACGCGACATGTACCTGGATGCCAACGGCAACCTCACCGACAAGAGCCTGGTGGGTGCGCTCGCATCTGGAGTACCCGGGGCTGTGGCCGGGATGGCCGAGGCGCTTCGAAAGTACGGGACGCTGCCGCTCGCCGAGGTGATGAAGCCGGCCATCCGCCTGGCAACGGAGGGGTTCGTGGTGGACAGTCCTATGACTCGCTCACTCGCGAGTCATCGCGACCTGATCACGCGTTTCGAGGGCGCTAACGTGTTCTTTCCGGGCGGCGACCCGCTGCCAGTCGGCACGCGACTGGTGCAGCCAGCGCTCGCCCGCACGCTGCGGATGATCGCGGAGCGCGGACCGAAGGCGTTCTATGAAGGCCCGGCCGCGGACAGCCTCGTCGCCCAGATGCGTCGCGATGGCGGGATCATCACCACCGAGGATCTGGCTCGCTATCGTCCACTCTGGCGTGAGCCCGTGCGCTCCACCTATCGCGGCTACACCGTGATCGCCATGCCCCCGTCGTCATCGGGCGGGATCACAACCGTGGAGGCGCTCAACATCCTCGAGACGTACGACCGCTTACCACCCTTCGCGAGCGCGGAGTACGACCATCTCGTGGCCGAGGCGTTCCGGCGCGCTTTCATAGACCGTAACACGAAGTTGGGTGACCCTGCTTTCGTGGAAGTACCGATAGCGCAGCTCACGAGCAAATCGTACGCGCGCGAACTCCGCGCCTCGATAGACATCGAGCGCGCATCTCGCACTCCCAACTTCGCGGCGGGAGTGGCGGAACCGGTGCATACCACGCACTACTCGGTGGCCGATGCGGAGGGGAACGCGGTGGCGACGACCACCACCCTCAATAGCAGCTTCGGTTCGGGCGTGTACGTCCGGGGGGCCGGCTTCTTCCTGAACAACGAGATGGACGACTTCGCGGCGCAGCCGGGCAAGGCCAACCAGTTCGGGCTGGTGCAGGGCGAGGTGAACGCGGTGGCGCCGGGGAAGCGGATGTTGAGCGCCATGTCGCCCACGATCGTGCTGGACCGGAAGGGGAAGCTCTTCCTGGTAGCCGGTGCCGCGGGTGGCCCGACGATTATCACGGCCACGACGCAGCTCATCCTGAACACTATCGACAATCGGATGTCACTCGCCGACGCCATGCGCGCGCCGCGGATCCACCACCAGGCGTGGCCCGACTCGATGTTCTACGAGGCCGGCGGGATCTCGCCGGAGGTACTCGACTCACTGAGCGCCATGGGCCACCACCCGGTGCGCCGTTCATCCATCGCTAACGCCAACGCGGTTATGAGAGTGCAGGGAGGGTTCGTCGGGGTATCCGAGCCCAGGTCCACCGGTGGCGCGGTAGGCTACTAGGTCGCGTCGGCCCGCGACGCTTCCTCTGCCTTCACTTCGTCCCAGAGCGCGTCGAGCTTCTCCAGTCCCGCCTCTCCCATGGCCACGCCGCGGTCCGCCGCCAACTGCTCCACGCGCTCGAATCGCCGCACGAACTTCTCGTTCGCGCGATCGAGCGCCAGGGCGGGGTGGACGCCGGCTCGTCGGCAGAGATTGACGACGGCAAAGAGCAGGTCGCCGAGCTCGCCCTCGAGCGCTGGATCGGCGGTCCGGGAGGCTCGAGCGCCGGTCGGCGCGGGCAGCAGCTCCCGCACCTCATGCAGCTCCTCCTCCACCTTGCGTGCCGGGCCCTCGGTGTCGTCCCAATCGAAGCCCACTCCGGCGGCGCGCTCCTGCAGTCTGTGGGCGCGATGCAGCGCCGGCAGCCCTGGAGGAAGCCCCTCGGCTATCGACTCACGCAACCGGGCCTTGATCTTCTCCCACGGCTC
>DATCXG010000098.1:0-3949 GCA_036565945.1 Gemmatimonadaceae bacterium | reverse complement strand
ACGTGTTCGGCTTGCGCGCCAGTTCCCCGTTCCGGGGATCGCGCAGGCGAGTCCGGAGCTACTCGCCGCTCTGGGGCTCAGGACGCGGCGACTGCTCGCGGTTTCGCGCCCACCCAGGGTGTAGCGGTGGATGGGGCGTCGGCCGCTGGCTGAGGTGCGGGCTCGGCGTGAGGGAGATCCTTGGCGTCCGATATCCGCACGCTCCCGTTGATCTTGCCACCTTCGATGACCGCGATGGCGCGGGTGTTGATGTCGCCTATGATGAGCGACGTGCTCTGCACCTCGAGGCGCTCGCTGGCGGTGATGGTGCCCTCCACCTTCCCGCCGATCACGGCCTCCCGCGTGGAGATGTCGCCGAGCACGGAGCCCTGTCGGCCAACCAGCACCTGGCGAGCGGCGCGAATGGAGCCTTCCACCCTGCCCTCGATCCGGATCACGCCATCGGTTTCGAGGTCGCCTTCGATCTTCGTGCCCGAGGCAATGATGGAGAGCGCGTTGCCATTTGCGGGTGAGCCGCCCTTGGGATCACCGGGCTCGTTCAAGTCTTTACCGCTGAAGATCGCCATGTGCCGGTCCCTCTTTCATGAGCGAGATGGGATTGACGTCCGCGTCACCGTGGCGGACTTCGAAGTGCAGGTGCGGTGGAAGTGCCAGTCGCGCGTCGCCGGAGGTGGCGATCGGGGCGCCGGCGGTGACGTGATCACCCTTGCCTACCCGCACGTCGCGGAGGTTGGCGTAGATGCTCTGGTAGCCGTCACTGTGGGCGACCCTGATGGTGCGACCGTACACCGCATCGGTCGATACTTCGACGACTATCCCGGCTCCCGCGGCACGCACTGCTGTCCCGGCGTCGATCGCTATATCGATTCCGTGCACGGCGGCGGCGGACCTATCGGCCTGGCCGATGATGCTTCCCGCTACAGGTAGAGGCCAGTGATCAGGCAGTGTCGCGCTAGAGGTGCTCACCAGTGGTTGCGGCAGTGTCGGGGCCGCGCCGAACATGGTCTGGACCTGCTGGAAACGGGTCTCCAATCCCTTGAGCGCGAGTCGCAGGGTGTCGAGGCGATTGACGTCATGCTGCATGGTCTGGATGCGGTGCGTGAGCAGTGGAACGCGCGCCGCCTGTGATGCGAGGTAGAACCAGCTCAGAATGACCACCGCCAACAGGGCGCCGAGTGCGTAGGCGCCGCGTCGCAGGAGGCGCACTTGCCGTAGCGACAGGACGATCGTGCGGTTGGCCAGCCCGCTCTCGCGCTGCACGTGGATGATCATCGAACCCGCGTGTGGCGTGTAGATATTCCCGTAACCGTTGGGTGGGCGCTTCTGGGCGGGCTCGTCGCTCACAGGCGCTCTCGCTTGTCGCCCAGGATGGCGTCGAGCACGCGCTCGAGATCATCGGCCGAGTAGAAGGCGATCTCTATCTTGCCACGTTCGCCGGCACCGAGGGAGATAGTGACGTCGGTCTGGAAGTGGCGCCGGAGCTCGTCCGAGAGGCGCCGTGCTTCGGCCGAGCTCTCTGCGCGTGCGGTGGGCTTCCGCGGCTGACGCGTTGCTGCCCCGTCGACGGCGGCGCGCGCGCGACGCTCCACATCGCGCACGTTGAGTCCCTTGAGCACGATCTCTCGAGCTGTGTCAACCATCGAACGCTCGTTCTCGAAAGCCAGGAGCGCTCGAGCGTGCCCCAGGGTGAGCTGTCCGGCCTGTAGCATGCCCCGCACGGGATCGGGTAACTTCAAGACACGCAACAAGTTAGCGACAGTCGAGCGATCTTTGCCCACCACGTCGGCCACCTGCTGCTGGGTCAGCGAGAACTCCTCCAACAGTCGCTGGTAGCCTTCGGCTTCCTCGACCGGGTTGAGATTGGCGCGTTGGAGGTTCTCTACCAGGGCGAGGGTAAGGAGGGTGCGGTCGTCGATGTCTTTGACGACGGCTGGTATGTCGGGCCAGCCGATGCGGGTGGCTGCGCGGAGGCGCCGCTCGCCGGCTATGAGCTCGTAGCCGCGGGCGCCGGGCCGTTTGCGTACGGTGATGGGCTGCAGCAGGCCGGTAGCGCGCAGGCTAGCCTCGAGCTCGGCGAGCTCCTCGGCGACGAACTCCTTACGTGGCTGATACGGGTTGGGTCTGATCTCAGCGATCGGGATTCGCTGGAGCGTGGAATGATCGCCGGGCGACTGAGCCGGGGTGCTCGTTGCGGCCTTGGCCGTGAGGAGCGCCTCGAGTCCGCGGCCCAGCCTGCGTGGCTTCTCAGGAGACATCGGCCATGAAGTCAGATAGCTGGACTCGGTGGAGTGGCTGTGCTGCGGAACGACTGGCGCCGACAACCCGAGGACCGCGAACGTCACTCGTCATCTGCTGGCTCCGAGTTGACGAGCGCGGGTGCGACGGGGTCACCGGGGGGATGTCGTTGGCGCTCGAGGAGCTCGCGGGCGACGCTCATGTAGGCTTGGGCGCCAACGGACGCGACGTCGTAGAGGATGATGGGCTTCCCGAAGCTCGGTGCTTCCGCCAGGCGTACGTTGCGGGGAACAAGAGTATTGAAGACGCGGGAGCCAAAGTATTCGCGCGCGTCGGCGGCCACCTGCCGCGAGAGGTTGAGTCGCGCGTCGAACATGGTGAGGAGCACCCCATCGATGGCCAGTTCCGCGTTGACGCCGCGCTGGATCATGTGGACCGTGTTCAGTAGCTGAGAGAGCCCCTCGAGGGCGTAGTACTCGCACTGCAGCGGGATGAGGATCCCGTCTGCCGCTGCGAGCATGTTGAGCGTGATGAGCCCCAGGGACGGGGGGCAATCGATGAGGATGAAGTCGTAGTCGTCCTCGATGGGCGCTATCGCTTCCCGCATGGCGAGCTCACGGCGCTCTCGTTCCACCAGCTCCACCTCGGCGCCGGCGAGATCCGGGGTAGCTGGGGCCACGTCGAGGTGGGGGAATTGGACCGCGCGCTGGAGCACGTCGACGAGCGGGCATTCGCCGAGGAGCGCGTGATAGACCGTGTGGTCGAGTGCGGCTCCCTCGATCCCGAGTCCGCTGGTAGCGTTGCCCTGCGGGTCGCCATCGATGAGGAGGATCCGCTGCTCGGCGGCTGCGAGGCTAGCGGCGAGATTTAGGGCTGTGGTCGTCTTGCCGACACCGCCCTTCTGGTTCGCTATCGCGATGACCCGGGCCACTAGCTACCGTTGTGGTTGGGGGAGGGAGAGGTGCGAGGAGGTGCGGGGAATATAGACACCGGGCTCGGGGGGAGCCAGCGCGGGATGTTTCACGTGGCACAATTCGCCGCCGGCGGGCCGCGACTCGGCCCTGCACGGGTCGGGCACTCAGGCTGTGACCCAGCCGGGCGGGATGTGCACATGGTGTGGTTCGACCGAGGCTGAGCTCGCCTCCGGGTGTATCTCCATGGATGTTCCACGTGGCACACTGCTCTGTCGGCGGTGCCGTCTGCGGGATGGTGGGCGTCGGACGATCCGCTTTCAATAGGCCAGCTGGCGGAATGTTCCACGTGGCACACACCTCTGGGGAAGTATGCGGCGCCTGGAGCGCGGATGACTTCCGCCAGCACTCTGCATCGGACTCGTGGTTGGCGGAGACGGCTTAACCGGGGCCAGGGGTGCGGGAAGCGGCCTGTGCTCGCCGTCAAGCCGCACGCTCTCGGGGGCCAGGATCCGTTGCTCCGCCCGGGACGATTGCTCGATGGGTCTGTGTTCGGACCATCCTTCCACGATGGCCATCATTATACTGCCTGCACCGCGCTCCTGAACTCCGGCGGCCCCCAGAGTGGGGTCAGCAGCCGCACTATGGCCATGACTACTGCTCGTAACTACTACTTGCCCGCACCGCACTAGCTGCGGCCGGTTCACGGGGCCACGATCACCAATTTCCGCGCGCTGGCCGCAACTACTACCTCCACATGCGCTCGCGGCGAGTGATTCCACCGGTGGAATCACTCGCCGCGA
>DATCXG010000520.1:0-3119 GCA_036565945.1 Gemmatimonadaceae bacterium | reverse complement strand
GCTCGGCAACACCGGCACGCCGCGCTACTTCATCGGCCCCGTGGTCTCGTGGCCGCTCTTCGACCTCGGTCGCGTGAAGACGCGCGTCGACATCGCGCGCGCCAGCGCGGACGAGGCGCGTGCACACTACACCTCGGCGGTGCTCGGCGCGGTCGGCGAGGCGGAGACGGCGATCGTCGTGTACGACCGCTCGCGCGCGCGACTCGCGAGTTTGAGCGAGGCCGTGCGGGCGAGCACACACGCGCTGGATCTCGCGCAGCTCCGCTTCAAGGCGGGCGCCACCGATTTTCTCCAGGTGCTGGACGCGCAGCGCACGCTGCTGAGCGCGGAGAGTGCGCTGGCGACGGGTCGCACGGCGGCGGCGACGGCGCTGGTGGCGGTGTACAAGGCGGTGGGAGGGAACGTGCCGGTGAAGTAAGCCATGGGTGGCACGGCGCGGCCTCGAGCATGGCCGTGTGGTGTAACCGGGTATGGTCTTTCTCGTGGCAGATGTGAGTGCACGCGCCCAACAACGGATCGCGCTGTCAGACACCGACGCTACTCTCCGTCCGGCCCAATGCCGGGCCGTCACCATTCATCGGAGAGTATCATGCGACGGATCCTTCTTGTGTTCGCCGTCCTGGCCACGAGCGGCTGCGGCACGATCATCCACGGCAGCACCCAGAGCATCGGCCTCTCGTCAGCCCCCACGGATGCGACTGTCTGGGTGGATAAGCAGGAGTTGGGGAAGACCCCGACGATCGCGAAGCTGAGCCGCAAGGACAACCACGTCATCCGCATGGAGCTCGCGGGCTACCAGCCGTTCGAGGCCACGATCACGCGCTCGGTAAGCGGTTGGGTTGTGGGGAATCTCGTCTTCGGTGGTCTCGTGGGACTCGCGGTGGATGCAATCAGCGGCGGGCTGTACAAGCTCACCCCGGATCAGGTCGCGGGGCAGTTGGCCAGGCAGAGTGCGAGCGTGAAGCGGGTGGGCGATGGCCTGTACGTGACGGTGGTGTTGCGGCCGGATTCGAATTGGGAGCGAGTTGGAGAGTTGAAGCGGGAGTGAGGCGGGATGAGCGTTGTGGGTAACAAAAGCGGGCCTCCCTTACGGAGAGGCCCGCTTGGCTCGCTGCACATCCGTCAGCCGTGATGGTCTAGCGGCTGCCCGTTGCGGTGGTGGCTGCCTTGTCGCTCGGAATGAAGTCCTTCGACAAGCGCTCACCACGACCGAGAATGATGACATGGCTCCCTCTACGTTCGGTCGTCGGCGCGGCTTCGGATGTGCCGCGGTCCCGGTGCGACCGCAGGATCTCCGCAGCGGACCGTGGGTCCCTAGCGGCTTGAAACATCCTCTTGGTCATGGAGTGTCTCCGGGTTCGGGTCGAGAGGGATACCAATGTTACCACTCGGGATACTCGCAGGCAACGTGCCAGATTGATCGTCGGTGGCTTGGCTACTGTTGTTCATGATGGGGGTTGTCGAGGCACTCAATAAACGAGCGTACTCGACTACCTGAGGAGCGATCATGTCTAGGAGCGGCTCCATCAGGGCCCTGAAGGTGACGAAGAACTCCTCGTCGCGCCCCAACACGTACTGCTCATTCGAATCGATGTTTACCACGCCAATGGGATTATCTGCACTGTAGCCGATACGAAAACTCGCGAAGCTTCTCACGTCTCGCCCATCGCCATCGGGGCTGAAGTATTCGCTGATTTCCGACTGGATCGGCTTCGCAAGGTCCTCATACTCACTTGAGACGTCCCGTGTATCCAGATAGACGCTGGGCTCACCACGGAGCAACGCGGTGGGCGCACCGAACAGAGCCAGGCGCTCCCCACGCTGATTGTACTCCTCGCGGGGAACTGGCAGCGAAATGCACGGGATATGACGCGCCTTCTGTCCCTCGCGTTCAGTGACAAGTAGGGCCTCAGGAAGGTAAAGGATCGCGAGCAATCCCTCGGTATCCGTTTTCGGATGAAATCGGAGTGCCTTGATGAGGTCGGGAGTGAAGGGTCGACGAGCGACCAGCATGACGTTTGCGCCGTAGCTGGCACCGTTCGCGCGCGCGAACTCCTGTGCCATGTCCGCGATTACGTCCAATCCTGCGCGGATGTTGGCGCTGAATGCTTGCAGACGATGATGCTCGCTCATCTCATCGTCGACCTCTTGACTTTGCAGCGCGCGCTGGAAGGCTCGGTAATAGTCGGGGTAGTACCGGATGACGTTGATGTTCGGCGAACGATGGATGGTCCGAATGATCGCCATTGCGCGCTCTGTTTCTCGCGCATCCTCGTGCTGCAGGCGCTTGTAAACCACCCAAGCGTAAAGTGCAGTCGCGATCCAGAAGGCCGTCGTCCACCAATCGATCCCGCCTCGCTCCAGGACGATACGCACCTGTTGCACACCAGCGGATCGAGGAACGAGGACTGGTAGCCCGAAGAACACACGCATTGACTGCCCGATATCACTACCGAGCAAGGAGATCCAGACACCGAGCAGGAAGCCGCCGAGCGACACTATGCATGCTGTCGTCGTCCGTGAGAAAAAGGACTTCGGTCGCTCGGCGAACTGGTGCTCGGACTGCGGTTTGTTCCGGAACATAGGCACGGACGGGTAGTCGGTGTGCTCGATGCCGCCACATCTACTGATATTGACGAATTACAGTGGGTAAATCCTACGGACGCCGCTCCCACAGGGGCGCAGGTGCGAAGATACGCGCGCCCCACGACAACGGAAGCACTACCAGGTCCGGGTTGGGCCCCGTGCCCAGCAAGCATCTCGCTGCTCAACGGTGGCCGTCGTCAACGTCGGGAAAAGATGTCGCTGCAACATCTTGCTCGGGAAAGCTCGGAACAATGCCATCTCCCAGATGGACTTCCCTTTACCTCAGAATGTGGCCCCGGAAAATCCCGGGGCCGTGCGCGTTCCGAGCCCTGCCCGTCCCGTCCTCCTCCTCGCCACTGTCAGCCTCCCGGCGTATCTTCGCCGCGTGCCCTCCACGATTCTCCATGCCCCCGCCGGCTCGTCGCTCTCCGAGCTCCTCCTCCCGCACCTCGCCACCGCGTTGAACGACGCGGGCACCAGCGCCTGGTATCTCGTCCCTTCGCGCGCCATTCGCACGCGGCGCGTCCGCGCGC
>DATCXG010000519.1:0-2033 GCA_036565945.1 Gemmatimonadaceae bacterium | reverse complement strand
ACGATGTGCAGCGAGGGTCCGGCGCCCCATGCCTCCACGTGCGCGAGTGCCAGCGCGAGCCCGAGCAGCGCGTTGCCGAAGCGGGGTGTGCCGCGCCTGCGGAGTCGCATCCCGAGCGCCGCCACAGCCATGGCGACCACGGCTCCGATCACCAGGCGCACATGGGGTCCGAGCTTTCCGTTGGCGATCGCCCAGGTGAGGAACGCGCCCGCACCGACGGTGATCGTGAGCGTGGCGAGGGCGATCGTGCCGTAGCGCCCGATGAGCGATTCCAGGTCCAGTCGCTGAGGCGTAGGCTGATCGGTGCTCGGCGCCTCGCGCGCGGTGGGAGAACCGGTGGGGCGCCGGGCCGAAGGGAGAGCGGGCGCGGGAGGAGGCGGCGCAGGCGCCACGGGATCGGCGCTCCACTGGCGATCAGCCCACGCCGTGCTCTCGGATCTCACTTCCGGCACGTCACTCGGCTGCCCCGACAGCCGCCGCACACTCTCGCGCAGCTCCGCGACCTCGCCGCGAAGCTGACGCACGACGGCCTCCAGATGCGCGATCCGATCCGAGTCGGTCATGCGCAACGTTACGGAATCAACTCTGTCTTCGAAACCGCCGTCTGGGTGATCGGCTGCGGCGTCCCATCCGGAGCCGTGCTGGTGATCGTCATCTTCTGCGACATCGTCGAGCCCAGGTACACACCGCTCTGGCTCACGTAGAAGCTGGCCGAGCCCGTGCCATTCCCCTCGACGGGGAATGGCTGCCCGCCCTGATCCACGGTCCCCTTGATGGCCGTGCCGATCGAGCGCTCCACGCGCCACGCCTTCTGACCGGCGTACGCCGTGTCACCCGCCACGCGCGACGTGGTGATCGTGCGGCTGTCCACGGCCTGGCCGTTGGGAGAAGCCGCCGCGGTGATCGTGTCGGCCCAACTGCTCCCCACCTTCGCGTTGGCGGGAAACGCGACGAGAAAATGCCGCAGCCCTTCCACGAACTGCTGGACGGCAGGGTTGCCGGCACTGTCGATCGACGGGGTGAGAGAGAATACCTTCCCCCCAGTCGACATGGCGCCCTTCACGCTGAGTCCCACGTAGTCCGTCACATCCGGAAGCGGAATCGCTGGCTTCGACGAGACCGTGATCGAATCGAGCGTGATCTCATAGTCGAGTGTATCGCGCCCGTGCGCCGCGACCTTGATGGTCACCTGCTGGTGCGTGTCGATGTCCACCTTCGCCTTCCGGCCGTGAGCTTCCTGCACGTACGTCACGGTCGAGGTCACGCGATACCGATGCGAGCCGGGCGCGTACCTGATCGGGCCGCTCTGCGCGGCGAGCGCACCGGCACCGAGGAGTGGAGCACAAAGGAGGAACGCAGCTGAGATCGTACTCGACATGGAGAGCTCTTCGAGGCGAGGGAGATGTGCGCTGGGGCGTCAGCGCGTCGACGCGCCAGCCTCGTACTGCGGCGGACACCGGCGTGCGTTGCCGCGGGCGGTCGACGCCCAGTGCGTCGCCTCTAAGCTAGCAGTCGGACGCACCCTGAGCCTAGGGCAGAACCGCGGCGCCGTTGTGCTGGTGCGTCGGCCGGTTACCTTCCCCAGCACCCCGACTCGACTCCGGCATGGCTACCCAACGCGCCCTTCCGCCCGTCACCATCCCACGCGCACGATCGCTCGAGTTCGGCCGGAGACTGCGGGCGTGGTACCGCGTGAACTGCCGCGATCTCCCGTGGCGCCGCACGCGTGATCCGTACGCGGTGCTGGTCTCGGAGTTGATGCTGCAGCAGACGCAGGTCTCTCGCGTCCTGACGAAGTACGAGGACTTCCTGCAGCGATTCCCCACCCTCGAAGCCGTCGCAGCGGCACGACCCAAGCGGGTGATGGAGGCGTGGAGCGGACTCGGCTACTATGCGCGAGCGCGCAATCTGCACGCGCTGGCACGCACCGTGACGCGGTGCGGGACACCGGCCACGCTTCCAGCGGATCCGAAATCACTGCGGGCGCTGCCGGGGATCGGCGCGTACACGGCGGGCGCGGTCGCATCGTTCGC
>DATCXG010000085.1:0-4487 GCA_036565945.1 Gemmatimonadaceae bacterium | reverse complement strand
TCATCGCGCGGAACTGCGGACGCGGAGGTCGCGGAGGGGACTGGTCCCCTCCGCGACCTCCGCGTCCGCAGTTCCGCGCGCTTAACTCAGCCGCCGAGATGACTCCAGCCAGCCGAGGTGGACAGGCCCGCCCTAAGCCCCCGTCCCTGCCGCTTCGATGGTCCGCTTGCGCGAGCGCCAGAATAGAAATGCGGGGATGCCCAGGAGCACCAGCGCGATGCCCACCGCTGCGCGGCCGGGCTGGGTGAAAATAGTGTTGACCACTATCGCGGCCGCCGCTACCACGAAGAGGATCGGGGTCACGGGGTAGCCCGGCACGCGGTAGGTGGACGGCGCACCGGAGGCGCGGCGGTATGAGAAGATGCTCAACGCGCCGAGCGCGTAGAATATCCACCCCACGAACACCACGTAGGTGAGCAGCTGCTCGAAGGTACCCGTCGCGGCCAGGAGCATCGCCCACAACGAGCCCGCCACGATGGCGAACGCCGGGGTTCCGAAGCGCGGATGCACCTCGGACAGCTTGTTGAAGAAGAGTCCATCGCGCGCCATCGCGTAGGAGAGACGTGGCGCAGTGAGAGTGAGGCCGTTGGCGGCGCTGAACATCGAGATCAGGATGACCACCGCGATCAGCTTGCCAGCGCCGGCTCCGAGTAGCGCGCCCACGGCATCGGCCGCTATCCGGTTCGAGCTTGCTGCCTGCTCCGGTCCCAGCGCAGCCACGTAGGCGACGTTGGCGAGCAGGTATATCAGGATGAGCACCGCGGTGCCGAAGATTATCCCGCGCGGGAAAGTGCGCTGCGGGTCGCGCGTCTCGCCGGCGGAGAAGGTGGCGTACTGCCAGCCCTCGTACGCCCAGAGTACGCCGATCATCGCGAGGCCGAGCGCGGAGAAGAGCGAGAGCCCCGTCACTCGGACCATGCTCTCCGGCGGCGCCTCGCCCAGCTTGCTCCCCATCGCGATGAGCACCACGCTCATCACCACCAGCGCCACGGCCTTGATCCCGGTAGTCCAGTTCTGAACGTTGGCGCTCTTCCGGGTGCCGCGCACGTTGATGATCATGATGACGGCGATCATCAGCACCGCGACGATCTTGGCCACGATGGGCGTGACGGGGACGAGCTGGCCGAGGTAGCCCGTGAACGCGACCGCCAGCGTGGCGACCGAACCGCTCCCGATCACGAAGAAGGCGGTCCAGCCGTACAGGAATGCGGGGAGCGGCCCGAACGCGTCACGGATGTAGACGTAGAGCCCGCCGGCGTCGGGGTTGGCCGCACCGAGCTCACCATAGGTGAGCGCGCCGAGGAGCGAGAGCACTCCGGCCACGAACCAGACCGCCAGCGAGAGAGAGATGCTCCCCCCCGTCTGCTGCAGCACCGTGGCGGGGACGATGAAGATGCCCGATCCGATTACCGTCCCGATGACGATGAGGATGAGCTCCTTGAGCCCGAGCGTGCGTTCCAGGGTGCGAGTCATTGGACCACCGAGTTGGTGACGAAGTAGTCGTACGCCGCGCGCGAGATCTGCGCTATTGTCCTCTCCCCACGCTCCGCATCGTCCTCACCTTTCACGAGAGCGACCACGATGAGGTGGCCGGACCCACCGGGCAGGTCGATGATTCCCACGTCGTTCTGCGTGCCTGCACCGTGCACGTTCTCTCCTCCGCCGAGCGAACCCGTCTTGTGAGCCACCACGGTGTTCGGCGGAAGGATCCCCTTGATCCGCGCGTCGCCCGTGAGGCAGCGGCGCATGATGTCGATGAGGAGATCGGTGTTCGCCCGGCTCAGCGCCTTCCCCTCCCAGATGGCCTGGAGAAGCTTGGCCATCCCCTCGGGCGTCGCGGTGTCACGCGGATCCTTCTCGAACTTGGTGGCCGCGATCTGATTGACGCTGTCCGATACAGCCCTCGCCAGCGTGCGGAACTCCTCTGGAGGGACGTCGTCGGTCGCGAGCGTGGGGATGCCGATGTAGTCGGCGATCAGCCGCACCGTGGGTCGATCGACGCGAACGCCGGTGACCCCCAGCGCCTTCAACCGTGCGTTCACTGCGGAAGCCCCGCCAGCGGTACGCAGCATGAGGTCGGCCGCGCTGTTGTCGCTGATCCGGAGCATGAGCTCCATGAGGTTGCGCACGGAGAGCACTACGCCGGGGTTGTCGAAGAGATTCGTCAACGTCCCGCTTCCCGGGTGCAGATCCCCCGGCTGGATCGTGATCATGCTGTCGAGCGTGAAGTCACCCTCGTCCACGCGGTGCAGCACCTCCACAGCGACCGGCACCTTGAAGGTGCTGGCCATCGGGAAGGACTCCGACCTGTTGAGGTAGAGCGACTCTCCACTCTCGAGGTGCACAATGGCCACCCCGACGGTCCCGTGCGAGATCGCGGCCAGCCTCGTTATCTCCTGCTCGAGTCGCTCGAGCCCGGCTTCCCTCCCCGTCTGCGATGTCTGCGATGTCTGCGACGCTCGCGACGGCTGCGACGCTCGCGCGGCGTTCGCCCCCTGCGCCTCCGCGACCGCCGGCGCCGCCATCAAAGCACAGACGACTACCGCCCGCCCGGCACCGGTGAGATATGATCCACTACTTCCGAAGCCGAGCATAGAGTCCTCCGTTGTGAAGAATGCTTGGGGAGGGGAGCTGGAGAGACAGCAAAGAGCAGGGAACTGCAGGGTTCAGGAGGCGGGGCGAGTGAGACAGGGTTCAGGATTCAGGGCGAGTGAGACAGGGTTCAGGATTCAGGGTTCAGGGTTCAGTGACTACCTCGGAGTCGAGATCTCGATCGTAGAGCCGTTCCTGAACCCTGAACCCCGCAGTTCCTGAACCCTGAATCCTGAACCCTGTAGTTACCCTCCGATCTCCTCTCGCCTCACCGTCAGATCCTCCACCCTGTCCATATCCACGGTGACACCGAGGCCGGGGCGGTCGAGGGGGACGGCGACCATGCCATCGGCGCCCATGGTCCACTCCGGCGTGACTATGTCGCGCTCCCAGTAGCGAGAGCTCGGCGATAGATCGCCGGGGAGAGTGAAGTTGGGGAGCGAGGCGAGCGCCACGTTGTGCGCGCGGCCGATGCCACTCTCCAGCATCCCACCGCACCACACCGGCACGTCGTTCTTCTGGCAGAGGTCGTGGATCGCGATCGATTGCGTGAAGCCACCCACCCGGCCCGGCTTGATGTTGATTATCCGGCCGCTACCGAGGGCGATCATGTCCTCGGCCCGGTCGACGCTGGTGATGGATTCGTCGAGGCAGAGCGGAGTGCGCATCTGCGCCTGCAGCTTGGCGTGCCTCACCAGGTCATCGGGAGCGAGCGGCTGCTCGATCATGATCAGCCCGAACTCGTCGATCTGCTTCAGCAGCGGGGTGTCGTCGAGGGTGTAGGCGGAGTTGGCGTCGGCCATGATGTGCGCATCGGGGCCCAGCGCTTCGCGCACCGCGCGCACGAAGGGAAGGTCCGAGCCCGGCGCGATCTTGATCTTGACCTTGCTGTAGCCCGCCTCCTTTGCGGCCAGCGCACGGGTCGCCAGCGCTTCGGGGTTCGCCTGGATGCCGATCGAGATCCCGGCCGACACACACTTGCGCGTGCCGCCCAGCAGCTTCGCGAGCGCTACGCCCTTCTGCTGCGCAGCCAGCTCCCAGGCACCCATCTCCACCGCGGCCTTCGCCATCCGGTGGCCACGGAAGTCGTGCTCGAGCGCGGCGTGCACCGCCTCGGGGCCGGGGAAGTCGCGACCCAGAACGCGCGGTGCCACCCACTGGCGGATGGCCAACCAGGCTGTTTCGATCGTCTCGGAGCTGTAGTTGGGCTTCTCTCCGGCCACGCACTCCGACCAGCCGGTGGGCGCGCCGTCGGGACCGTGGAGCTCGAGGAGGGTGATGCGCCGCTCGCTGACTACTCCAGAAGAGATGCGGAAGGGTTCCTTGAGTGGCAGCCGGATCTCTCGAAGTACGATCCGTTCTATGCGGAGCATCGAGTCACCTCGTTGGGAGCTGGGAAAGAGAGCTCACGACCGCCGTCCGTCGCTGGGATGGAGCAGCTGACGGCGACGGGGCGGTTAGGCTCTCGGCGTGGGGGTCACGCCGCGTCGTTCCCGAATGGGAAGCGGATGGCGGACGGTGATGGAGTGATCTGTGCGCGCGGCGCGGTCGAGAGTACGTAGAAGCCGCTCCCGGCCTCGCTGTCGCGATAGAAGCCGTGGATCTTGTAGTCGTGCTCGAGCCCCCAGAGGATGGCGCGCCGCGTGGTATCGCGCCAGCGGGCAGCGAGCGAGATGTCGGCTTCCTGGATTTTCTCGATGTTGAGCGGGATGGCGATGCGGTACACCGGCTCGTCGGGATGCTTCGGGAGTCGGGGTACGGCGGGCACGTCGGCCGAGTCGACTTCGTTCAGGATCCGGGTTCCTTTGCCCACCGCGGCCACGGCGTGCGCGCGGTCGCGCTCCACGGGGATGACGTCTCCCTTACTGGCGGCCACGGGACGCACGACGATGAAG
>DATCXG010000079.1:0-8498 GCA_036565945.1 Gemmatimonadaceae bacterium | reverse complement strand
CGTCGGGTCCCGCCGTTTCGGGCGGATGTGCCGGTCGCGCCACCAGGGCAATCACCGGAAGGAGCGGCACCTGGAAGCGCGTCTTCAGTCGCTGCGAGATCGCCGCCACGGCCCGGCGCGATGCCAGGACCACCACGGCTTCTGTTCCGTCACTGACAGCCTCCACTGCCGATGCCAATGGTACGATGGACACCTGGTGGCCGGCGCGCTCGAACGCGCGCCGAAGGCGGACGGAGGGTTTGTCGCAGACGATCATGACTCTGCTGGAGCTCGGCATGGTGTGATCCGCGGCAAAGGCGGGTCGAAGTTTGGGGTGGAAGCGCTGGTGGGGATGCGTGAGTCAGGCAGAAAATGTTCCTCGCCTCACAGCAGTCTTCTGTTGCTTCTCTGTTCGGACCTCCGCGCTCCTTGACCACGCGTGGTTGCCCCGTAGACCTTGCGTCGGGTCCGCCTCTTGCAACGTGTCTGGCAATTCAAGCTGGCAACAATGCCATTTCGGAGCCAATAGTGCCATCTCGCGCCCTGCGCATTCTGATCGGAGAGGATGAAAGCGTTACTGCCCTGGGTCTCGAGCAGGATCTCAGATCTCTCGGGCACACCGTCATCGGTATAGCGGCGGATGGCGTCACCGCTGTGTCAATGGCGCGGACTCTCAGTCCGGATCTGGTCATCCTGGACGTCCGCATGCCTCATCTCTCGGGCCTCGAGGCCGCCGCCCGCATCCACGATGAGCGGCCCGTTCCGATCCTCATCATAACTGCTTACAGTGATACCGAAACCGTGGCGCAGGCGGTAGGTGCGCCCGTGTTCCACTATCTCGTGAAGCCAGTGAGCGCCGCACAGCTTGGCGCCGCGGTGGAGATCACCTGCGCCAGGCACCAGGAGTGGTTGGTGCAGCGCCAGGAGAGCGAGGACCTGCGTAAGAGGCTCGACGATCGCAAGGTCATAGAGCGCGCGAAGGGGATCCTGATGGAGCGCGAAGGGATTTCCGAGAGTGCCGCCTACAAGGTGCTCCAGCGCACGAGCCAGAGCCGCAACGTGACCATGGCCGATCTCTCACGGAGCCTTCTCGCGGCGGAAGACCTGATGAAGACGAGCCCGCGAGTGGGCCGGATGGGAGGGGGGGCGAGTGGGAGCGGCGGCGCGGCTGCGGGCGGGGCAGGGACCGAGGAAGCCACCCGCAAACCATGAGCGCTCCCGGCGCATCTGAATTGCTGCGGGGAGCGCTCTGGATGCGTGTGCCGGCTGCGATGCTACTTCTCTTCGTCGCTGTCGGTCTGCTGTTGTTTGGTGCCGCTGGCCGCCATCCGATCTCCGGTGGTTGTACTGGCTGAACCGCGCCCGGACGATACCTGCTCCCGGCCGGTCTTGCCGCGTACCTCCCTGGAGCCCTGTGCGCTGATCTGGATGCGACGTGGCTGTGGAAGCGCGGACTTGGGGATCTCGACTGTCAGGACGCCGCTGTCGAAGGTCGCCGTGATCTTGGACTCGTCCACTCCCTGGGGAAGCTGGAAGGAGCGCAGGAAGGCACCATAGCGCCGCTCCACCGAATGGTACTCGCCTTCCGTTCCCTCCTCGCGCTCCGTGCGCTTCTCGCCGCTCACCGCGAGAACGCCATCCTCCACGCTGATGTTCACGTTCTCCGGCTTGATTCCGGGCAGCTCGATATCGATGTCGATCGAGTTCTCGTCCTCTCTCACGTCAGCCGCGGGCAACCAGCGTCCTCCCGACGTCGTGGTTCCCACATCCTCGAAGAGGCGGTCTATCTCTCTTCGAAGGCCCATGAGCGGAAAACTTGTGCCGAAGAAAGGAACCATTCCTGTGCCTCTGTAAGCCATGTTCGTCTCCATGTTGGGGTAACCCGACGCGCTGCAACCAGCGTACCGACAACCTCCGTTACCCGAGCGTAATCGCCCTCCAGAGCGACGCTCCCAGCCCGATTCGCAGCGTAGCGCACCACTCGACTCGTGTCAGTCGTCTTGTTTGTGTATCGCCAGGAGGCTTAGTTTTCACCCGAGCACAGCAGGCGTGGCCACGCTCGGGTCACCCGTGGACCCACCGTGGCATCGTGCCAATGACGGAGGCTACGAACAGACGTGGAAACCATGTTGGGGAAGGATGACGCGCGCGGCGCCCGCCGTGCGACGCGGGGCGCCGCTTGAGGGACGAGACAAACATTCGTCTGCTCGTGGCCGACGGCGAGCCAGGTCCACGCGAGAGCATGGAGCGGCTCCTCGCTGAGCGCGGCTTCGAGGTGACCGTGTGCGGCGACGGCCGGGCGGCGCTCGATGCACTCCGGGCCGACACCTTCGATGTTGCTCTGCTCGATCCTGCGCTGCTCGGTGTGGCCGCTCCCGGGGCCGGTGCTCTGGAGTTGCTGCGCGGAGTACGCGAGGAGGAGGCGCCGATCGAGGTGATCGTCATCGCTGGCGCCGGCGTCCACGTTGGCTCGGGCGGCGAGTATGATTACGTGACCAGGCCGTACTCCACCGCGCAGGTCGAGGCGCTGGTGAGGCGGGCCTGGCGGAGGCGTCAGTTGGTGCTCGAGAACCTTCTCCTGCGGGCTCGACTCTCGCGCCTGGAACGCGAGTGCGAGATGCTGACGCAGTACGCACCGATGCGGGCGGTCATGGCGCTGGTGGACCGCGTTGCGCGGAGTGATTCGGCGGTCTTTGTGGAGGGCGAGTCCGGAACGGGCAAGAGTATGCTGGCGCGCAGGATCCACTCGGCCTCGCACCGTGCCGCCGGCCCATTCGTGGAAGTGGACTGCTCGGCGATTGCGGTCGACTCGCTGGAGAGCGACCTGTTCGGTCGCGAGCATGCGACCGCGTCCGGATCCACGTCCCGTCAGCTGGGGCTCTTCGAGTTGGCCACGGGTGGCACGATCTTCATTGACGAGATCGATGCTCTCGCCCCCGGATTGCAGGGCAAGCTGCTGCACGCGCTCGAGCTGGGCACGTTCTACCGGACGAGTGGGACGCAGAAGGCGTACGCCGATCCACGAATCATCGCTGCGAGCAGCAGTGACCTTGCGCGCCTCGTGAGCGATGGTGCGTTCCGCGGCGACCTGTACTACCGAATCGACACGATCAGCGTCACGCTCCCCGCTCTGCGCGATCGAGCGACGGATATTCCATTGTTGGCTCGACACTTCCTGCAGAGCTGTGGCGGAGGCACTGTCGATTTCAGTGCCGATGCCATGGCGGTACTGGAGAGCTATCAATGGCCTGGCAATGTCAGCGAGTTGCGCGGCGTGGTGGAACGCGCGGCGGCGCTCGCTGTCGATGGCGTGATCCGGGCCGACCACCTCCCATTCGGCGCTGTCACGCCGTCGGTCGCGCCGAGGGCGGCGCATGTCGGGGAGCGCTTCGCGCCACTGGAGCACGTCGAGCGGGAGCACATCGAGATGGTGTTGCAGCATGTGAGCTGGCATCAGGGACGGGCTGCCGAGATGCTCGGTATCTCTCCGAAGACGCTGTACCGCAAGATCCGGCAGTTCGGCTTCCGACGGCCAACGGACAGTCGTCAGCAGCACACACTATGAAGATCCTGGTCATCGAGGACGACCCTACAGTCGGACAGTATGTGAAGCGCGGCCTCGAGGAGCAGCGCTGGGGTGTGGACCTGGTATCGGATGGCGAGGAGGGGGAGCGGCGCGCGCGCTCCGAGGCCTACGACCTCATCGTGCTGGATATGCGGCTGCCGGGGAAATCGGGGATGGATGTGTTGCACAGCCTGAGGGCGCGCGGGTTCGAGCGCCCGATACTCGTGCTCACGGCGCAGGACGCGGTGGATGCGAAGGTCCAGGCACTACGGGCAGGTGCCGATGACTACGTTACCAAACCCTTCGCATTCGAGGAGCTGCTCGCACGCGTGGAGGCATTGAGCCGACGTCCGCGCGTCATCGCGACGCCTGTCGTCAGGGTGGCCGACCTGGAGCTCGACAAGAACACCCGCACCGTGACGCGCGGTGGCGAACCCGTTGAGCTGACTCCCAAGGAATACACCGTGCTGGAGTACCTCATGCGTCACTCAGGCCGCGTGATGAGCCGTACTCTCATAACCGAGTACGCCTGGGGGTATCACTTCGATCCCGGTACGAATATCGTGGACGTGGTGATCAACCACCTGCGTAAGAAGATCGACGTGAGTGGCTCGCCAAAACTCATTCATACGGTGCGCGGCGTCGGATACGTGATCCGGGAGTGAGCGCCAGGACCGGGGGGCAAGCATGAGCAGTATCCGGACCCGGCTGACGGTGGCTTACGCCGGCGCAATGGTCGGTACCGTTGCGGCCTTCGCTATCGCGCTCTGGGCGGCGCGCCGGGCGAGCTCGTACGAGGAGCTCAACCGCCACGTCTACGCCGAAGCCAATCTCGCACGCAACATTATCCGGCAGGCCGAGGAGGCTGGACAGTCAGTCACCGTCACCCGCGACTCGCTGGTTGGGCCCACCATCACACGGCCCATCCGCACCCTCCTCGAGGGAATTCCGGATTACATGCTCGTGCTGGATCAGAGCGGGCGCATGTTGTACGGATCGTTCGCCGTACGTCAGCTCGACGAGGACGATCGCGCGGCGCTGCAGACGGCTGCCATCGTGGCGCCACCGAGTGGCACTGGGCAGATCTACGAGCTCCCGCACGACCGACTGCTCCTCGTGGCGGTGAGCTCCGGCGCGCCCGAATCGAAGGTGTCGCGGGTCGTGGCGGCATCCTCCATCCGCTCGACGGAAGTGGCGATTCGCGAGCTACTGGGCACCATGCTGGTCGTCGCGCCGCTTCTCGGCATCGCATCGGTGGGCCTCTCGTACGTCATTGCTGGCCACGCTCTCCGCCCCGTGGACCGGATCATTGACGAGGTCCAGGCCATCAGCGACGGGCGTAGCCTGCACCGCCGGCTCCCGATGGAAGCGTCGAACGATGAGATAGAGCGCCTGGTGAGGACGCTCAACGAGATGATCGAGCGGCTGGAGAAATCGTTCGGTGGGCTGCGCCGATTCACGGCGGACGCGAGCCACGAGCTCAAGACGCCTCTCGCGGTCATGCGTGCTGATATCGAGCGCGCGATGAGCCCGAGCGCACCGCGCGGGGAGCGGATGGTGGCCCTGGAAGAGGCGTTGCAGGAAACCACGCGAATGGCCAACCTCGTGGAGAGCCTTCTCACCCTGGCGCGCGCCGACGAGGGGCGTTATGACCTCCACCGCGAGCCGGTAGCCCTGGAGCCTTTGGTGCGAGAGGTATTCGAGACGGCCGCGATCCTGGGCGAGGCCGCTGGTATCGCGGTGACCATGCCGGAGGTGGCCCCGGTGTTCGTACTGGGTGAACACGCGCGGCTCCGACAGTTATTCCTCAACCTTACCACTAACGCGATCAAGTACACACCGCGGGGAGGTAGCGTGAATCTCTCCCTGACGTGCCATGACCGTACGGCGTCGTTCTCGGTGCGCGATTCGGGGCTGGGAATATCGGCCGCCGATCTGCCACATATCTTCGAGCGTTTCTATCGCGCCGATCGCGCGCGCTCCCGGACTCCCGAACGGGGTGGCTTCGGGTTGGGCCTGGCCATAAGTCAGTGGATAGCCGAGGCCCACGGCGGCGCGATTTCCGTGAGGTCGCGCCTGGGGCGTGGCAGCACATTCACTGTCACGCTCCCCATAATAGACCCCTCGCCCTGACTCGCTATGTGTGCCGCGCGGCGTGTGTGGTGCTGCGTGTGCCGCGCGACGGCCGTGCCGTTCTCGGCGGGGAAGTGGATCCGGGTGGGAATCTATCAGTGCGCCTGGAACACCGGTTTGCGCTCCCCCTGGCGAATTGACGAGGAATGGGAGGCGGCTTGACGAAGAATATGAATGAAAAGTAACATCTGCTTCACCAATTCTTAATGTTCAGCTCATTCCCCCTACACCGCTGGTTTATAACTTGCCCACAGTCTAGTAACTGCGCTGTTGGCAGGCACTTCAACAAAGCCGAGTGACTCAAGCATGTTTGATGACCTGATCGAGTCCAAGCGTAAGCGCCAGCGGAGTGCGGGCGGCACGTTCTTCAGCCTCCTGGCCCATGCGGCCCTGATCACGATCGCCGTGATCATTACCGCCCAGGCGGGTACCGCGGTAGCCAAGGAGAAGCTGCAGGAGGACGTGAACTTCGTCGAGGTGAAGAAGGAGCCGCCTCCACCGGAGCCGGAGCAACCCCCTCCGCCACCGCCTGACGTGGTAGTGAAGCCACCCCCACCAAAGGGGTTCCAGACACTCCAGGCACCAATCAACATCCCCGATAAGATCCCCGAGGTCGACCTGTCGAAGGCGGTCACCAACGAGGCCGACTTCAGCGGGAAGGGCGTCGAGGGTGGCGTGGCGAAGGGCGTGGTTGGTGGGAAGGGGCCGGTGAATGAGGACCAGCCTTACTTCGAGTTCCAGGTGGAGAAGCCGGTACTGGCGCGGGAGAACAACCCCGCCCCGCGCTATCCATCGATGCTCGAGAGCGCCCGCGTGGAAGGCGAGGTGCTAGTTCAGTTCGTGGTAGATACATCGGGACGCGCGGAGATGGGCAGTTTCAAGGTGCTGAAGTCGTCGAACGATCTGTTCACGAGCGCCGTGAAGCGGGTATTGCCCGATATGAAGTTCTACGCGGCCGAGGTTGGCGGACGAAAGGTAAGACAGTTGGTGCAGATGCCGTTCGGCTTCAAGGTTCCAAGGTAAAATTTCCTAGCCCAATCTCGGGAGGAGTAGTCAAATGAGTCTTTCGCTGATCGAGCTCTATCATTCGATGGGCTGGTTCGCCAAGGGGATCGTGTTCGTCCTGGCGCTCATGTCCGTTCTGTCGCTTTCCATCACGATCCAGAAGTGGTGGAGACTTAGAAAGGCGCAGTCGGAGACCCGTAAGTTCGCGCCTGAGTTCTCGCAGTTCCTCGAAGAGGACAACCTCAACGAGGCGATCAAGCTGGCCGAGGGCTACAAGAAGTCGCACGTAGCGCGCGTACTCGGCGGTGCTCTCAGCGAGGTCCGGCCGTTGCTGCAGGATGGCTCCGTCACCGTCGCCGACATCAACTCGGCTGAGCGTGCGATCGAGCGGAACATGATGATCATCATCTCCGAGCTCAAGCGCGGTCTGGCCATACTCGCCACCGTCGGCGCCACGTCGGTGTTCGTCGGTCTGCTGGGCACCACGATGGGTATCGTCAACGCATTCCAGGGTATGGCGGCGGCGGGCGCTGGTGGTATCGGTGCGATCTCGGCCGGTGTGGCCGAGGCGCTGATCACCACCGCCTTCGGTCTTATCGTAGCCATTCCGGCGGTGTGGGCGTACAACTACTTCACCACGAAGATCGAGAATCTTTCCGTGGAGATGACGTACACCTCCAAGGAGATGATCGACTACCTGATCAAGGGTGTGGCGGGCGAGTTCGGCCGCTCCCGTTTCACTCGCGAGTTCAACACGTCGTCTGCTGGATCGACCAGCAACCCGATCGCGCAGTAAGCCGCGGCCCAGGCAAGGAGTCCAGTTATGGGTATGTCCACAAGCGGCGGGAACGGCAGTGTCAAGGCGGATCCGAACGTGACGCCGATGATCGACGTCATGCTCGTGCTGCTGATCATATTCATGATCGTGACACCGCTGATCAACGCCGGCTTCCAGGCTCAGCCCCCGGTCGGGGTCAACCTGAAGTCACACCCCGAGGAGAACGAGGATCAGGTACTCGGGATCGACGCGAGAGGCCAGTACTTTCTCAACAAGCGCGCGATTCCGAACGAGCAGCTCGCGGAGCGCCTCAAGGCCATCTTCGATGTACGTACGGAGGATAAGATCCTCTACCTGAAGGCCGACAAGGACCTGGAGTACTCCAAGGTGCTGGAAGCGATCGATGTTGCGGCCAATAATGGCGTGCGCGTGGTCGGCGAGATCAGTGACCAGCAGCCTGGCACGCAATCGACGGTGCCTGGCGATGTCCCGACACATGGGCCGCAAGGCTCCGAGCCCTGAGGAGGGATACCGATGTCCATGTCAGTTAGTGGTGGCGCGGGCCTCAGCAACGAGATCAACGTCACACCGATGATCGACGTGCTGCTGGTACTGCTCATCGTCTTCATGATGGCGGTTCCAATGCTCCGGAAAGCCATCGATGTGCAGCTCCCCGATCCAACACCGCAGCAGCAGACCAATAGCACCCCGCCCGATCAGATAGTTCTTCAGGTACTCCCCGGCGGGGTCTTCAAGGTCAACAGCCAGGAGGTTCCTGAGCCTCAGCTCGCGACGTTCCTCAAGGACCTCTACGATCCCCGCCCCGACAAGATCATCTTCGTGAAGGGTGATCCCACGGTGAAGTACCAGGAAGTGATCCACGCGATGGACATGGCTCGCGGGGCCGGTGTCAAGGTGATCGGGATACCACCCAAGTAGCCGTCGCGTCTGGCGATGGTAGCTGTGAAGCAACGCAGCAATGATACGACGGACGAACCCAATCGGCTCGCCCGTCGTATTACTTTCAGGGGAGAATCG
>DATCXG010000063.1:0-3115 GCA_036565945.1 Gemmatimonadaceae bacterium | reverse complement strand
GGCTTGCCGGCGGAGGTGGTCACCTTGATTCCGATTGCGACAGCGAGCCGCTCGCCTACAGTAGCGGACTGGTCTCCGCCCATGGCGAGTGCGACGGAGGCCGGGGCATCTGGACCGGTGGAGCCGCCATCGCCGCCACCGCAGGAAGTCAGGCCAAAAACCAGCGTCGCCGCCGTGATGACGGACGCTCCGCGGGCCAGCGGGGATCGCATGCGATTTCTCCGTTGAGGTAGCCGACGGCCTACAATCGGCAATGCGGGGTGGTCACGCAATGGGGACGACCTCCCTCCCCCGCGCTTTCTTCGCCCGTGCGCGATCCGCGCGTCAGCGATAGATTAGGGCGTTGTTCGAGACCCCGGGGTCAGGAGGCCTCATGTGGCGAAGGAGCCACGTTCCCACCGCATCTCGCGCGTCACCCGCGCTGTTCGCCGCCCTGCTACTGACGTTCCTCTGCGCCCCTTCGCGTGTCATCGCGCAGGGCGGCATCCACGGCCATGTTCGCGCCGCGGATACCCAGCTTCCGATAGCAGGAGCGCTGGTAGCTCTGGTCGGATCGCCGCGCACCACGCAGACAGACGCGCGTGGGCGCTTCTCGATGCCGTCCGTGACGGCTGGTACGCACGCCCTGCTGGTGCGCCGGCTGGGCTATCGAGCCGATACGATCGCCGGAATAACGGTGCGCGGGGACACGTCAACCCAGGTAGTAGTGGAGCTCACACCCGCCACGCGATCGCTCGACTCGGTGTTGGTCAGCACCGCGCCAGGCATCGCGCCGCGAACTGGCTCTCCACCCAGAGCCATTCTCTCTCACGACGACATAGCATCCGCGCCGCAGATCGCCGCCGACGCCTTTCGCGCGCTGGCTCGAATTCCGGGTGTCTCGTCCAGCGATCTCTCCGCCGGCTTTCGCGTGCGCGGCGCGCCGAATCGGGAAGTGCTTCTCCTCTTCGATGGTATGGAGCTGTACGAGCCCTTCCACCTGAAGGACTTCGACGGTGCGCTGTCCATCATTGACCCGGCTATAATCGGTGGAGCCACGGTGAGCACAGGTGGATTCGGTGCGCGATACGGCGGTCATCTGGCCGGGGTACTCGAGCTCGAGACACGGCACGAGCACGCGGCTCGAGGCAGCACCTCACTGAGCGCGAGCCTGGGTGGATTGAGCGCCACACGGCTCACGCCATTTGCCGACGGGAGGGGTGAGTGGCTCGTTTCGGCGCGCCGCGGGCTGCTCGGCACCGCACTCGCACTCACGGGAAATGCCCAGCGGCTCTCGCCACATTACTACGATGCCTTCACACGCCTGCGATACCGGCCGTCCGAGCGAAATGAGGTAGCTCTGAGCGTGCTCCGCGCCGGCGACGACCTGCGTTACGACACGGAAGACAGTACCAGCCTCTCGAGCGCCTATGGGAGCACTTATGCGTGGCTCACCTGGCGCACCTCGCCATCGAGCCGTGTGACCGGCAGGTGGGTCGTATCGCTGGCACGCCTCGATTGGGACCGGGATGGGCGGAATGAGCACGACGGCAAGCCGACCCTGAGTGTCGCCGACAAGCGTTCATTCGAGGCACTAGGAGTGAAGCAGGACTGGACCATCGTCCTGAACGATCGGATAGACATTGACGTGGGCGCGCAGCTCCAGCGGCTCACGGCTCGCTACGATTACACGCGATGGCAGTCGCGTCCGCGAGTGGAAGCCAGGCGGTGGGTGAGTGAGTCGGCCTTCAACGACACCGACATGTCGCCAGCCGGAACCGCCGTGGGCGTCTACTTCTCCCAGCGACTACGCCCCACGTCGGCACTCACCATAGAGGGCGGGGCGCGGTACGACCAGCGGAGCGTGCGTGGAGAACGCAGTATTGACCCACGCGCGTCGCTGGTCTACTCGCTCGGTGAGCGCACGAGCGTCCACGCTGCCTGGGGGCGCTACTCGCAGCCCCAGCAACTCTACGAGTTGCAGGTTCAGGACGGCGCCGGTCGGTTAGCGCCGCCGGAGCGCGCCGAGCACAGGGTGATGGGAGTCGAATACCGCGACCACGGCGGATTCACAGTGGGTGCCGAGGCATACGAGCGTCGAGTCCTCCGCGCCAGCCCCCGATACATCAATCTCACCAATTCCCTCGACATCTTCCCCGAGGCCGCTGGCGACCGCACGCTGATCATGCCCACCGGCGGCGATGCGCGCGGCATCGAGCTCTCGGTTGCCTCCAGCCGCGATGCTGTGCAATGGTCCATCAACTACGCGCTCTCCGCCGCGCGCGACGTGGTGGATGGGCAGATCATACCTCGCGCGTTCGACCAGAGCCATGCTCTGTACGCGGATCTCAGCGTACGCCCGCTAACGGGTTGGCGCGTCAGCGCCGCGTGGCACCTCCACTCCGGTTGGCCGGCCACGCCGATAGACTTCGCGGTGGACACCCTGAGCAACGGGACCCACCACGTGTACGCGCGCTACGGCCGGTTGAACTCCAGCCGCATCGCGCCGTACCATCGGCTCGACCTCCGGGTAACGAACGAGCGTGACCTGGGCGCCAGGCGGCTGTCGATCTACCTCGACATATTCAACGTCTACAACCGCGACAATCCGCGCGGGCTCGGGTATACCGTAGCCGACTGGACCGCGGCACGTGCGGCGGTGAGCAGGAGCCCCATGACCCAATTGCCCATGTTGCCCACGCTCGGCGCGACGCTGACGTTCTAGTGCGACGTGCGGGCGGCTCCCACCGATGCACCACTCGCGCTGGCAGCGGCCACCAGCGCCGCCAGGAGGCTCTCCTCGTCCCAGAGACCATCGTGGCGCGCCCCATTAATGAAGAACGTGGGCGTGCCGTTCACGCCGCTGCGGACGCCGCTCATGAAATCCTCTCGCACCCGTGGCCGGTATGTCTCTTCCAGGATCGCCTCCTTGAGGTCGCTCGAATCGAGCCCGAGCTCCGAGGCGTAGCTCAGGAGGTTGCCGTCATCGAGCGCCTCCGGATCCTCACTCTGCCGCTCGAAGAGCATGTCGTGCATCTCCCAGAACCTTCCCCATCGAGCAGCCCATTCCGCGGTCTCGGCCGCGTGCTCGGCGTGCGGATGCGCCTCGGTCAGCGGGAAGTATCGGAAGACGAAC
>DATCXG010000516.1:0-2774 GCA_036565945.1 Gemmatimonadaceae bacterium | reverse complement strand
CCAACGCGAATGACTCGAGGGGGGCGGGCGACAGATAGAGATGGCAGGCCCCCGCCCATCATCCCCTCTCGCTGCGTCATCCCCGCGAGAGGGGGATGATGGGCGTGTAGATCAGCGAGAACACCGTCACCGCTGGAAGTGGCCCCCCACGACAGTTGTGATACTGCCCCGCACGGGCCCCATGTTGACGTTCTCCCGGTAGATACGCCGCTCCCCCGGCTTGGGAGGGTCGATGGTGATGGATCTGCCGAATTCCCCCACCAGACGACTCGGTACCACCGCGAAGCCATCCACCCTGTCCAGCTCCCATGGGCAATTAGCTGTAGTGCGGTAGTCCTCTGCGTGCCCCACAGGGATGAACTTGAGCTCGACCGCTTTCGTCAGACCGTAGTTGCCGCGAACAGAGGAGCCCTCGACAGCAAGTACCTGGTAGCCGGAGTAGCTTCCGTGGCATTTGGGCACGTCGGCCAGAAGCGCCAGCCCCTTGATTATCTTGGCGAACGCCTGTGGGCCGTTTTCGACATCCGAGCCATTCAGACCATCCGCAGCGTGCGGGTCGGGCAAGCTATACGTTCCGGTCACGGTGAGAACCACCTGGCCGCGCCACATGCCGTCGTCATCCATGCGGATGTTGCCGGCGTACACGTGGTGCGACCGCTCGCCCCCGCCAAAGCCTATCGCCAGTGGCGACTTCGCGACCGTGCACCCCTCCTTCCCAGCGCAGACATCGATGGAGACATCGTTGTCGTCCTCGATGTAGAGGTTCACACCTTCATCGTGGTACGTGATCGGCACCATGATATCCGACTTGGGCGTGACGACGGTCTGGAACCAACCAATTCCGAGATCGGTGAGCGACTTCGCCAGCCCCACTATCCCGGCCGCCGCGTCGGTGAGCAAGCTCACCGATGGTGCCTTCGCCGTCCGCAACGCGGCGATCACCTGGACCTGGCCGTCGTACTGCTGGCCCTGGTGACCATCGGCGATCTCCTCGGTGAGCTTGAAGGTATACCGTGCTTCGGCTGACATAGGGCTCGTGCGCTTCAGCCGCATCGTCCGTTGCCCCATGTTGTACCAATCGTTGCCCGCGATCTGGTGCAGCGCATGTTTGGGCGATCCCTCGCCGAGCGTCCACTGCACCCGCCAGGTCTCCGCGTCGGCGGCAATGTCGGCCATGTCGGCCCAGGTAGGCAACCCGGCGGTCTCGAGGCAGTCACGGACGCTCCCCACCAGCTGTGTGCTCTTGAGCGACTGCTGGTACTCCTCCCACTCCTTAGGGTCGATACCGGCACGCGCGACGACGGTAGCCGTCTTTTCCACGTCAGGCGACGGCCGGTGCGCCGGCATCTCCGATACCGGCTGCACGTCGATCTGCGCGGTGGAGTACAGTTCGGCGAGCTTGATGATCTTCATGGCGCCGCCGACGGCGTCGAGCGCACTGGTGACCTTGCCTACGTTCGCCTCGCTCAGCCCAGCGCCCTCGAGTGCGCTCTCCAATCCCTCGCCAACGCCCCATCCACCGTACACGCCCATGATCTGCCCGGGGAGTGTCCCGCCAAACCACTGCTTGGCATCAGCGCACGGGCCGCCATCCATGACTGCTCCGTACGACGCATTCCAGAAGAGACGCGACTGCCCGACTCCGGCGGGGATCGCAGCGGCCGCCCGCGCTGGCGCACCGAGGCCGCGTGTGAGGGCCGCGGCGATGAGGTTGACCTCCAGAAAGCCGAGCTTCACAACGCGCGGATCGGTCGAGTCGCTGGCGAGGTTAACGGCCGGCAGTTGACGCCTCCCCATGTCGGCGAGGAAGAGCGGCGTGAAGCTGAGCGGGTCGTTCGGCGCACGCTGCGCGGCGCGCACCCAGGTAGCCACGAGCTTCATCATCTGCTGGCTCGGCGAGCCCTCGCCGTCCCAGGACCAGCCGAAGTCCTCCAACATGTACGCAAGATCTGACAACGTGAGGTGGCTGTGCGAGGCATGGCCTCGTGCCTCGTAGGCGAGGACCACAGCTTCCGTGGGGAGAACCACGAAGGGCGACGGCGCGACCGCGGCCCGCTCCGTGGTACCGGCAAAGTCCGTGATCGCCACGCCGCCCCGGGTGAGGGCGTCGTGCGTACCGGCCACCGCATCGGCGAGCGTGCCGGCGCGCGCGATCCGCCGGGCCACGTTAGCACCGGGATCCGACGCCGTGTCTGGCGGCGGTGCGGCGATGCCGCCCATCGATTTGCCCGCGTCGGACGACGTCTTATCGCAGGCGGCGAGAAAGCAGAGCGCCAGGACGACCGTGGCACGCGCGACTGACGCCGGCGTGCACAGCGAGTGCCAACGCATGATGGAGGCTCCAGAGTTATGGGTGGGCGCGGGAAGCCGCTGCCCGTTTGCACTTACCACGCGAGACGCAGTCGCGCGGCGCTCATCTCGCCAGTGCATCTTCTCGCGAGAACCCGCGAGCGACGAGCGCCTCGTAGAAGTATTTCAGCTACATGGCCCCGCCTCCCTCTTCCGGATCTCCTCCAGCACTGCCTCCAGGCGAAGAGGGAGCTGCCGCGCGCTAAATACGCACACCCGATCGGCGGGCGCAAGAGGGGTGTCAACGCCGATTGGTACGCCGTTGTCCGCTCTCGGCAGATGAAGCCTTTGTCTCTACAGCCCGACAACGAAGCGGGTGCCTCCGCAGTGGAGGCACCCGCTTCGTCATGCTCCATTCTCCGTCGTCAGATCGCGCGGATCGCGCGCACCCGGCGCGGGAAGTCCTTATCGTCGCCGTGCCGCCT
>DATCXG010000040.1:0-10618 GCA_036565945.1 Gemmatimonadaceae bacterium | reverse complement strand
CACGAGAGCCGCGCCGCACTAAGCGAGTTGATTGCCTGGGCGACTGTTTCGCGCACCTCATTCTGGAACCTGGCCTTCCGTTACGCCCTATACCCGAACCTTCCATCCGCCCTGCGTAAGGCCCTTGCTCCCGCCGCCTTCCGCCTACCTGCGTGGTTTCCAGCATCGTTTCGACGGCGCTACGCTCTTGCGGATCGGACGTTGGCGATCCGACTATATCGTGGTACCGCCGGTACGCGCCAGCGCGAGCGCATTCTATACGGGCTCACACACGAAGGTTCTCTCCTACCCCAGCAGCATATCGGTGAGGATAACCTCGACTGGCGCTACCCATTCCTCCACCGGCCACTGGTTGAATTTGCCCTTGCCATTCCTCGCGAATGGCACACTAGCGGCGGGGTCAACAAGCGACTGGTCCGCGCTGCCGTAGAATCGCTTCTACCATCACGCGTCGTCATGCGGAACGGCAAGGGCGGTCTGGTACCACAAGAGGCGAGCGCGTCCCGTAGGGAATTGGACCGCCTGGGCAGACTGCTGCGCGATCCTATACTCGCCCAGCTTGGATGTATCGAACCAACTCTCTTTCGTACCTCAGTGGCGAACGTCGCCGAAGAGAGCCGCGCTCAACAATCGCTAATAGATCGCGCTCTCCAGCTCGAACTATGGCTACAACTGCAAGACCCACGTGGGGCGATCACCCGGGGGAGGGCCCGGCCCGACACCAACCAACAATCGTCAACATCTCAGCGCACCATAACGGAGGTATCGGTGCATCCGACATGACCTGCACTTGGACGTAGCCCAGGTCCGCTGCGTGCGCCCGCGGTGCGGCACAGAACGACGATTCGCACCCAGAGGCCCGAGCAGCGCATCTCGAGGCTACGGCGCACACAGTGCCCATCGACACACGTACCATACTGGAGGACAGGATCATGCAAAGCGAAAAGAAGACGTATCAGCGCCCCGAGCTCGTCGCTCGCGGAGAGATAGCAAACGCTACACAGGAAACGTCAGGCATCAACACGGAAGTTGCTCTGCCGAAGCTCCCTACTGACGGGATGTCCATCTGACCTCGGCCCGGGCCCTCCTCCGCGTATCGTATGGGCGGGTGTCGCAGATCGTAGCGCGGCAAATAAAGATGCAGTTTACCAGAAGTTTTCCGCTTCGAGCACGAGCGGACACCCAAGGACTACATGTAGCTCCAAGTGCACTAATTACGCTAGCTTGTGCGAGAAGAACGCGAGCACACGCTCCCAGAAGTCGGTCACATTCGTGTACGACTTGAGTACGTGCTCCTCGCCGCTGTATTTGATCAGAGTCACCTCCTTCCCCAAGCGACGGAGTCCGACGAAGGCCTCATCGGCCTGCGCGGCAGGCACGTTCGGATCCTCGAGACCGGCCTGTATGAGCATTGGTGTTTGAATCTTATCGAGAAAATAGATTGGCGAGTTCTCGATATAGCGTTCGGGAGCGCCCCACGGCGGCGCCCCGATGTGTCCCTGTCCGGTCTCGAGATGCTGCACGCCGCCGGCGACGCCGTCGTCTCGCATGACACCGTACAGCGCGGTGAGGTCTACGAGACCCGAACTCAGTACGGCGGCTTTGAAGCGAGGGGTCTGCACGACCAGTGAGTACACGCCATAGCCTCCATAGCTTTGTCCCATCACGCCCAGCCGGGTGGTGTCGGTGATCCCGAGTTGTGCGAGCCGGTCTACTGCGGGCATCACCTCGTCGAGGATGTCGCGCATCGGAGTCCCGAAACGAACATCGCAGTCCGGGTAGAGGACTACGTAACCACGGCTCGCCAGCAGCTGCATGTTGAACGGCGCCGCCCAGAGGCCGAATTTGAATACGTAGTCCGAGCCTTTTGATGATGGGTAGAGCCACACGATCGTAGGATACTTCTGGCCAGCGACGTACCCCGCTGGGAGTAAGATCGTCGCTGCCGCCACACTGCCATCTCTGCGTTTCCAGTGCACCAGTCGGCTTTCTCCGAGGTCAAGGCGATCGAAGGATGGATTGAGCTGCGTGAGGCGACGAGCCGACCCCCATGCGCCGGTTGCGACCCACAGATCTGGCGGATGAGTAGCGTCTTCCCGCACGAAGAGGGCGACAGGCGCGGACTCGGCGCCGACAGCGTGGTTGGCACCTGCACCGAAGGAGGCCTGGAGCTCGTCCCCGGCGGTTGCCGTTTCATGCGCAATATCGACTCGCACGAGAGCAGCGCGCTTCGTGGCGCTGTCGCGGGTGAGGAGGACCAATGTCCCCCGCCGTGGCGACCAGACTTCCTGGCCGTGCCGCGCGCTCACTATGTCGACCACCTGGTCCTCGACACCAACCAGCCGCTGTGCTATGGCAGTCTCGACCTCCATTCGCCATAGGGCATGGGCGGTCGGAAGAAATACCGCTTCGCTTTCAGCATCCCAGAGCGGGCCAAAGCCACTGTAGATGAAGCGTTTACCTCCCCGTCCGGTCAACAGTCGGCGCTCATCAGTCTGGAGGTCCGCCACGTAGCAGTCCGCCTTGCCGTCCCATCTCTCGGAAACGTATGCGATCCACCTCCCATCGGGCGACCAGCTCATGGGCGCGCTATGCGCACCACGATCGAGTAAATCGCGAGCAATCACCCGCGGCGCTCCACCGCCGAGCGGTAACAGCACGATGTCCGCGAGCTGGCCGGCGGCATTAGACCTCTGTAGCGGCTTGGTAACCATCCCAGCCACATCTGAGACCACAGGGGAGGCAATGATGTCTTTCGTGCTGACGTCCCGGAGGAGCCTACGCACTACGCCAGAGCGCACATTCATCGCGGCTATGTCGGCCTTCTCCCACTCCGGCATGGCGGCAGGCGCCGATCGACGTGGCACCAGTGTGTCGCGAGGTGGAGAGTACATGACCCGCACGCTCGCGCTACCGTGGGGAGGGAGAGCGTAGTCTGGCACGTACGAGGACACCACGGTCCCAGAGGCGTGAGCACCGGGCTTGCTGACAGGCAGAAGGGGTACTAGGATCTCCTTCCCATCGTGCGTCCACACGGGCTGCCGGAAGGCGAGATCTACACGGACCACAGCGGGATTCACACGCCGTAGCCTTCCAGTCTCGCGCTCCCAGATCCAGAGCCGTGGTGCCCCGTCACGGTCGGAGAAGAGAGCGAGGAATCGGCCGTCGGGTGACCAGGCCGGCGCCCAACTCGAGCCGCCCTCGCCTGTGATCGCCCGTGACGGTCCACCACCCGTCGGCTGAATGAACACTTCGCATCCCACCGCGAACCAGGGTGAGCCGGTCGGGCTGTAGGTTGCGTTGTCTCGACGCTTATGCAGTGGAGGCAGCCGCCGCGGATCGCACCCTGTGAACGCAGCGATGGCGCCGTCGGCGGTGAGGTCGCCTAACCCACCGTTGAACGCGGTGGAGAGCGTGTGTTGCGCCAGCAGCGCGGTAATGGGCATTGGCTGGAGCGTCGAGCGCTGGCAACCGGCCCATCCAGGAGTGAAAGCAGCTGCGAGAAGCAGAGCGAGTACCGCTCTGGGACAGTCACGGGCCCCATCCAACGCCCGACGCCCACATAGTAAGCGAGATATCTGCAGCTCGGCCCGCGCCAGTAATTCCACGCACCTGTGCACGCGCTTCACGCCGAGCGGTCAGTGCACCCCGTGAAGCCTGCGTTCGGTTCCTCACCGAGGGGCACGAAGGTTACATCCGATCCGTATAAGATCCCCGTACCTTGATACGGGCCGCTCGGAAAGACTGACATCTGGTCGCGGCCGTATTGCCGCACGAGCCGGCGGAGGTCTCCATGCCGTTGTCCGGTCGCGAAGAGCCACAAGGCTCTCTCCCGAAACAGTATGTCGATCCTCTCTGCACCGCTGGCTTCGGTACTCGAGTCGGCCGAAAGCGGCTGAATGGGCGGCGCTATGGCACTCGCCCGCGCCTCGTTCAGTGCGGCTGCCCATTGCGGGATGTCGCCCCGCCGGAGCGCCGCCTCGGCGCGGATCAGTATCGCCTGGACGCCCAGAGCGAGCGGGATCGATGCGCCAAGCCCGGTGTTCCGAGCAAAATTGTAGACGGGCTGACCGAGGGAGCTCTGACCCTGGAGCTGCGCGCCGATGCGCGCGTCACTACCGCTCACGAAAGTGATCCCGCTGAGACCCTCGGCATCCCCGACCGACAGACTCCGACGCATCGCCAGATCTCTGTACAGCATATTGGTCTGCGTGCTTATTGAAGCCGTGTACGGCACATCGTAGTGGAACGTTGACGGCACCCCCTCCACCGATGCCTCGGCCTCGTCAAGGCGATCGAGCGAGAGGAGCGCGCGCCCACGTCCAAGTTGCGCGAGATAGCGAACGGTATCAGAGGGCGCCGTGTGCACAAGCGCCGAGTCGAACATGGCGAGGGCATGCTCCAGTAGCGAGTCACGCGTCACGGACGTCGGGGTCTCTGGGAGATCTCTCTGCACACTCGCGATGGGGATGGGAGTACAGAGATTCTCGACCAGCATGACCTCCGAAAAGCCAACAAGCGCGAACAGCTCACCGATCCGGTTGGCTGGCGAAGGACTAAACGCCTCGAGAGACGAGATGGCACGCAGCGCATCTATTCGCGCGAGGCTGAGATCCTGGAAGGGATACGCATTGTTCCCCTTGGCAATCATCCGCCGGTCGACGATGAACGCGCCCGCAGCGTCGGTGAATTCATCTGATACTAGGCCTGTCTGGCTCACCTGTAAGACGAAGGCATGTGCGAACTGCGCTATCGCACCAGCGCGTCTCGCGATAGCTCCGGCAGAGTCATCGAGCGCCTTGGGCTGAACCAGGTCTGGAGCCTCGACCTTCGTGAGGTCCCCGCAGGCGGCGAGCATCGCGATCATTACGGCCCCTAGGAGAGGGGCGAGGCGCGTGCACCGGGCGCTGCGCGATGGCCCGTCGCCAGGGGTGTGCAGCTTGGTTTCCGTCATTGGCATGATAGGGGCTACGTGTGGAGAAGGTTGGCGGGAGGTACTGGCCCTCACGGCCTTCGGTGCCTACTGCAGCTAGAATTGGAGGTGGACCGCAACGAGCCAGTACGTGGGCGTAGGTATCCCGCCCGCGTCATACGCTGCTCCGTAGCTCTGCTGACCTAGCTGGCTCTGGGCCTGGGGATCGGCCCCTGAATACCTCGACCAGAGCGCCACATTGCGCGCAGAGAGCGTGATGCTTCCTCTGGTCATTCGCGCGATATTCAGCATAGATGGCGGCATCTCCCAGGCGATCGACAGCTCCCGAAGGCTCGTGTAGGAAGCGTCCTCTATGAACCCGGCGGTGCTATTCACCGCCTCTCCGCCGACGTACGCGATGTATCTCGCCTGGTCAGACAGAGTCGAGTTCGGATCGCTGGTCCCGCTACAGTTTCCGAAGTAGCACTGGATCGATGCAGCCCAGTTCTGGATCTTGAAGCCGCCGCGATGGTCCACCGTCGCAGACAGTCTGATGCGGCCGCTCCAGAGCGCGATGCCGGTAAAGGCGCTCAGTTGCACGCGAGGATGGCTTCGCCCGATGTACGTGAGTGAGTCGCCGACTGTAAGTTCACTCGCCTCGAGTATCCCATTGCCATCGGCGTCATGCATGCCGAGTATCGGATAGTCGAAGTAGGAGTAGAGCGGGTATCCTCGCACGATGCTCGGTTGCCCAGTGGCATACAGCGCGTCGATGCTGGGACTTATCGCCAGCACCTCGTTGTCATTGATCGAGCCGTTTGCCCCCACGTCCCACGCGAGCAGGGCATTATCCACCACCCTCGCCTTGGCAAGCAGCTCGTACCCTTGGTTTCGGATGGCGCCCACGTTCCGCCACTGAGTACCACCACCTATCGACGCGGGAAGCGGGACCGCTACGAGCGCATCGGTGCTTCGCTTGTCGTAGTAGGTCCCCTCGAACGTCAACCTTCCATTCAGGAGCTCCAGGTCGAGGCCTGCCTCTAGCTCGCGCTGCCTCTCTGGCTTCAGCTCTCGATTCCCGATCGCTCCCAAACCGGCTCCTGTCGTGGCGCCCCCGTCGACGAAGGCACCAAAGAGCTTCTCGGAAGGAAGAGCGGCCACAGGACCAGGTTGCACTCCCGCATGGCCGAACGCCGCGCGAAAGCGGACCGATGACACACCTGGAATGCTCGGCCAGAAGCCCTCGTCCGAGACTAGCCACGAGATGCTCGCCTTCGGATAGACAGCGACGCCAAAACCTTCACCGAAGGCGCTGCTACCATCCATCCGCACTCCTCCGGTGAGGAAAAGCCTGTCATGAAGTCCAATCTGCTCCTCCAGGTAGGCGCCAGCGACGACGGACTCCGTAGTGGCTTCGCCTACGAGCGGCGTTCCAGCGCCGGCCACCGTCTCGCTGCCGGGGGCCAGTACCTGCGCCGCTGCCCTCGAGAGCACCGTGCGCTGTCTGTTGTACTGCGCGCCTACCGAGGTGCGCGACGATAGCGCATGGGCTAGCGGAAGCGAAGCAGTGATGCCGGCGTCGACAGTTGCAAGCGATCCGCTTGTCTGGCTGCTCTCGCGTTCGCCGGCGGTCCCTAAAGCGGGGAATCCCTCGCCGGCTCGCGAAAGCTGATCGAAGTAGTTCCCTGTGAGGTCTACGCCGCCCGTGAGCCGGCCGCTTAGCCAAGAAGACGGAGTCCACGAGGATGTCACGCTTCCCGTGAAGTGGTTAATGTCTTCGCGGTGGCGCGATTCGAACATGCCGCCAATGCGAAGCCCGCGCAGCCAGCCGTCGTTCGCATCGCGCCACCCTGCGCCGGTTTCGCCATACTCCAGTGCGTATGACCAGGGGATCACCGCACGGGCGTGGGTGAGGCCAACGCTAGCGGTGAGGGACACAGTAGATCCAACCGGGAGCGCAAAGTTGCCGCGCGCGGCGTACTTTTTCATCGCGTTCGGGTGCATTTCCTCGTCGGAAAGGGCGACGCCCCCACGCTGGGCTTCGAGCACCCTTGCATCTGAGGGCGGCATGCGCAGGTAGCCGACCTCGTTCTCGTAATCACCGGACACGAAATACGTGACGCCAGCGCTCCCGCCGGATACGTCCATCCCGAACGAGGTCCGACGTCCTGTTCCAATGGGCGACGTATCGGGATCGCGCAGCGGAGAGAAAGTCGTGACACTGTCTATGACGCAACCTCCATTCGCGACGTCGAGCAGCGTACAATGCGTGCCGGTTGCCGTCGGCGTGTGACCCCATGCTGAATAGCTGGGGGTGAAGCGATTGCGGTCGAAGGTGAGAGCGCCGCCCTCAGCATGCACGCGCCACTGAGCTGGTCCGGCCTCACCGCGTTTCGTCTTGACGAGAATCACGCCGTTTGCCGCATCCGTACCGTACAGCGTGGCAGCCGATGGGCCTTTCACGATCTCTACAGACTCGATGTCGCTGACGGGAATATCGTTGAACCGTCCTGACGGCGGCGACGTCATCGTACTGGAGCCGTAGCCTCCCGCTGAGCTGTTGTCCACGCGTACGCCATCGACTATCAGAAGCGGCTGATTGGAAAGCGACAAGCTGTTCTGCCCCCTGATGTTGATCTGGGGCGAGGCGCCCGTTAGCCCGCCCGCGCCGAAGACCTGCACTCCCGGCGCGCGGGCCGTCAGGGCGTCACCAAGCGTAGTGATCGGTGCAATCAGCGATAAAGAGTCGATACGCACCGTCTCGATGACATTACCCATCTGCCGCAGCGCTTGCTCACCAGTCGCCGTGGTCACCACTGCGTCCAGCATGCGTGGGAGCGCTATGAGGGATAAGTTGATCTCGCGGGTAGCTCCCCGTGCGACCATCACTCGTCTAACGGCACGAGTGTATCCGAGCCGCCGCGCTTCCAATGCGTGGATGCCGGCGGGGAGCCCGTCGATACGGTAGCTGCCGTCGTTCGCCGACAGTACACTTCGCGCACCCTGGTCGACCTCGATGGTCGCCCCGGTCAACGGCCTGCCGGTTGCCGAATCGGTGACAGTGCCGACAATCGCGCCTGTGGTGTCTGCGCCAAGTGAATCCCCTTCAGGACCGCGTTGTGGCTCGATCACAATTCCTGCGTCGGTGCTTCGCGCCGTCATGCGGATCCCGCGCAGAACCGAGCGGAGAGCCTCCATCACAGTTGCTTTCTCTATGGATACGCTGACAAGCCGATCCACAGGAATGTCGCGATCATTGTACAGGATCGCCGTATTTGCCTCCCTCGCGATGAGTCGCAGCGCTTCCTTCAGGCTTACGTGATGTAAGGCGATACTAAATCGGCCCCTCTCGGCTAAAGCCGCGGCTTCGCGGGGCACTGAGTCCTGCTCGTCCGGTCGCAGCGCGGCGCGGGCCGTTCGGAATGCCACGGCGCTTGACTGTGCAGCCGTTCTTGGCACGCCGAGACATACAAGCATTAGACCTCCCGCCGTCAGCGCGCACAACACCTGCCCCCATCTCATCCTCATGTGATGTGCCTCCGGCAGAGGGCCCCTTGGACCCCCGTATTGAGGTTGGAGTTATCAGCGAGGAACCGAGACTCAGCGACCTTCCGGTCGCGGAGTGACCACCACTACCCTTCCCTCTTGCTCGAAGCGGGCGTGCACAACCGGCCCCAGGATAGCGAGTGCCTTAGAAAGGGAGGTAGAACTGAACCCACCCGTGAAGTACTGCCTGGCCAGCGTCGAATCGCTCATCCGGAACTCGACGCCGTACCAGCGCGCGAGTTGTGAGAGAGCCTCCGGAAGAGGCGCCCCATCGAACTGGAGTCGGCCGGTGGTCCAGGCCCCGTAGCTCTCCGGATCACTACTGAAGCGGGCAATGGTGCCGCTCGAGTCTACATAGGCGCCCTCGCCAGGTCGCAGGCTCGTCGGCAAGGTCCGTGGCCCTTCACGCGCGCGCAGTGCCGCAGCACCGGTGCGGACCGCAACTCGCGCGCGTCCATCTCCGGCATATTCACGTACAACGAAGGTCGTCCCGAGATCTTCCACTACGACATGGCGAGTCTGAACGCGGAACGGCCGCTCATCGTCGTGCCTTACGTCGAAGAACGCCTCACCATCGAGCCGTATCTCGCGCGGTCCAGTACGAGGCGTCATCGCGTATTCCAGATGACTGTTGGGAGCCAGGATCACGCGACTGCCATCCGGCAGATCCACGGTATCCAGTTCGGCCGCGCGCGTCGCCACCGTTCGGGATACTGCCGCTCCGCCAGCGCGGAAGGCCAGAAGCAGCTCTGAAGCGGCACTCCAGTTCAGCCCGATCCCGATCGCCAGCACCGCAGCCGCTGCGAGGCCGAACCTGCGCCAGGATGATCCGGCGCTCAAACTGCCCACGCCATTGACGAGCGATGGAATGGGCATCACCCTGAGCCGCTCATCCACGCGCAGACCACTGCCCTGACCCGAACCGCCACCTATCTCCACATGGATTCTGCGGAGCTGCTGCTCTTCTACCATCACTTCCCGAAGGAGCTCGAGCGCGTCGGGTCGTCCGAAGAGGCGCCCGGCGGCTCGTCGCACGTCCGGTTCTTCAGGCCGAGGGTGGCCGGCGGCGATGGCGCGCAATACAGTATCGAACGCATCCGCGTCGCCGTCAGTCGTGCTCTTACGAGTCATGTTTATGAAACGGGACAGATGGGCAATACCCCCCATGCCCTCATGACGGGATTCATCCGCCGCTACCGTCGTCCACCCGTAGTAGCTCACGGAGTATATGCATCGCACGAGTCAGAGAGTTCTCGACCGACTTGACCTGTATTCCGAGCTCGCTCGAGATCTCCCTGTAGCTCTTCTCGCCCAGCCAGCGCAGTTCCAACACCAACCGCATGCGCGGCGGCAGCGTCGTGAGTGCGTGTCGGATGGCCTCCTTGGCTTCGCGGCGCTCCAGCTCTTCGTCGGGCATGGGGTGAGAGGCGCTCATCGCTGGAGCCCAGTCACTCGCAGCGGCGATCTCCTGAACCGAGGCTTCGATCCGGTCGTGACGCAGGTGGTCGATGCACGAGTTCCGAACCGAGACCTTCAAGTATGCAGCGAGGCGCGTGTCTGCCGGGAGTGTGCGCCGATCTCGCCAGAGTCGCATGAAGACGTCCATGACGATGTCCTGTGCGACGGCGTCTGACGATACGATGCGAGTCGCATATCGCGTCAAGGGAGTGGCGAATCGGCGGAATACCTGATCGAAGGCGCGGTCATCGCCGGCTCGAAGCTCCGACAGAGAGACACGCTCACTCGGCAGATGCTCCTCTCTCTCTTCGGAGCTTGGAGCGACGCTCTGCATGACGGCGTTTTTGGATTCCGCCGCCATCAGGTGCCCTCCAGAAGTTGACCGCAGAGCGCGGTGTTCTCATCGGGCAGTCCCTGTTGGCCCAGATCGCGGCCAACAAGAGTGTTGAACACTTTGTTCACCGTCAGGATCTGCAGGAGAGCTGTGTCTACAGCCGCCGTCGACACTCCAAGGACCTCGGCGATGGCGGGTACGGGCAGGTTCAATTCCCAGAGAGTACGTGCCTCCATCGTCGCCGCGGGTAGTGTTGCCCAGACCTGTTCGAACGACTGTGCCAGCTCATCGGCTTCTGCGAGCAGGTCAATCGGCGCGAGCGGCTCGGGCGCCCAAGAGGACGTATGAACAGCACCGGGTTTGACGGA
>DATCXG010000023.1:0-3624 GCA_036565945.1 Gemmatimonadaceae bacterium | reverse complement strand
CCACTGGCAGGGGCCCCATCGAGCATCCAGTACCCGGCCTCGACGCCCCGATGCGACCGCGACATCCACCACGGAGACGTCGAGGCGCGGAGGAACTGCTGAACTGCGGAGCTGCTTACCTGCAGCACAGAGAACTGCAGGAGAACGGCAAGAGAGAACCGCAGGAGGGAACGGCAACTGCCACTGCCAACTGCAACGGCTAAAAGCAGTGAAGCTTGGGCAACTGCTTGAACCACGGAGGCACGGGGACACGGAGAAAAACAGAAAAACTTTGGGAACTGCTCTACGCCTCTGGCTCCGGGCGCGACGCTCGATCCTCCTGAGAGCCTCTGGCTCCGCTCGCCCCGGGGAGAGGAGGCTCGAATGCCATCCCCAAAAACATTCGCTGTTGCTGTTGCCTTGGCCTTTGTAGTTGTAGTTCCCTCCGCGTCTCCGTGCCTCCGTGGTTCAAGCCGTTGCAGTTCTCTCTTGCTGTTCTCGCTTGCTGTTCTCTTTCAGTTCTCTGTGCTGCAGGTAAGCAGTTTTGCCTTTCTCCGCGCCTCCGTGGTTAGCCGCTGTTCCCCAATCCTGGGCTTCCGTGGCTCGGGTTGTTGGGCTCGCACGGTGAGCTCAGGTTCTGAACCCGGACACAGACCGCTTACGCACTCTGCAGCAGTTCTTCCAGCTTCGGTCGGGGAACGGCGCCTACCTGGCGGGCCACCTCGCGGCCATCGCGGAAGACTATCGTGGTAGGGATGCCTCGGATGTTGAAGGACGCACTCACCCTCTGGGCAAGGTCGGTGTTCACCTTGGCCACCAGCGCTCGTCCCTGGTGGCGAGCCGCGAGGTCGTCGAAGATGGGCGCCATCATCTTGCACGGGCCGCACCAGTCGGCGTAGAAATCCACCAGCACTGGAAGCTCGCTCTCCGCTATCGTGCGCTCGAAATTTTCGTCGTCGAGTACGATTGGACGATCGAGCAGCAACGGCCTGCCGCACTTCCCACACTTGGGGCGATCGGGTACCCGGGCGGCGGAAACGCGATTCCAGGTCTGGCAGAACTGACACCGGACGGTCACTGACTCTGCCTTCGTGGCCGCCTCGTGCTGGGCAGGTTGCGTATCTGACATGTTCTCACTCTGGTTGTCGGGGCTCCGGGACATGCTCCTTACAAATGCGGGAATCGCAACGGCCGTTCCGCGATGCGCACTGGACCGCGCCCAGTCCGCACGGTATTTTTCGCGCTTGCAGGAGAGGGGCGTTAGCTCAGCTGGGAGAGCATTCGGTTTGCAACCGAAAGGTCGCGAGTTCGAGCCTCGCACGCTCCATTACCGCCGGGTGAGCAGTGGCGGGATCATATCGCCGCGCATCTGTACTACTCCATCGTGGAGCTCCCCCTGTCGACATTCAGAATCGCACGTCGGCCCCCGCGCTGGCTGGGGCTGGTCTTTGCGTTGGGTCTCGTTCTGCTCACACCGCGGCCGGCGCTGGCGCACCTGCACCTGCGCAGCTCGGTGCCTGCCGCGAAGGCGGCGCTCGACACTGTGCCGCGTGAGATCAGACTCGTTTTCAGCGAACCGGCCGAGCTATCGGTCTCCTCCATACGACTCACCGGGCCAGATGGCTCGGCCATAGAGCTCGGCGCCATCGCGCTCGATCCGGAGTCGGCGCGTGCTCTCGTGTCGCCGATCACGGGCTCGCTCGTGCCAGGTGTGTATACGGTCTCGTGGCGCACGGCGTCGGCGGATGGGCACCCGGTGGAGGGACGGTACTCCTTCGAGATCAGTTCGGGGGCCTACGGTCTGGCAGTTGCCGCGCCGCCCACACCCACCACTGGTACGACTAGCTTCGAGCCGGGGCCCGATTCGCAGGCGGCGTCTGCAGCGTCGGGTTCCGAGGCGTCAGCAGATCTCGATGTCGGATCGCCGCTCTACGTGGCAGTCCGTTGGTTGAATTTCGCGGCGCTGCTGGGCGTCGTCGGTGCGGTGGCATTCGCTCTGATCGTGGCGCCCCGCGTGCCGGAGTTGGCTGCGGATCCGTTGAAGACCGTGGCACGCGCAGGTCTCGCCTCCGCCGCTGTGCTCGTGCTAGCCGCAGTGGCGCGCCTGATTGCGCAGTCGTACGCGCTGCACGGCGCGGGCTTGCAAGCCATCGTGTTCGATACGGGCTGGGGCCGGGCGTGGTTGCTCGGGGCTGGTGCGTTGGTCGTAGCTCTGGCAGCCTTCGGTGGGGCCGCACGGCGTGGCCGCCGCTGCTGCTGGCCGATAGCGCTCGTCGCCGTGATAGCGCTCGCGCTCTCATCTGCGCTCTCCGGGCACGCCGTGGCAACTCCACGCGTAGCGCCGCTGGCCGTGGTTGCCGACACGCTACACATACTCTCCGCCGGCGGTTGGCTCGGCACCTTGCTGATCGTGGTGCTGGTGGGCATCCCGCTCACGTTACATCAGGAGCAGGGAGCTCGCGCTCGCGCGGCCTCCAATCTGATCAATGCCTTCTCCCCGGTGGCGCTCGGATGTGCGTCACTCCTGGTGATCACCGGGCTTCTGGCTGCATGGCTTCACCTCGGATCTGTTCCGGCGCTCTGGCAGAGCCGCTACGGGCAGGTGCTGCTGGTGAAGTTGGCGGTGATCGTATTTCTCGTTGCTCTGGGATTCATCAACTGGCGCGTCATGCGGCCCGCGCTCGGTACGGACACCGCCACCCGGCGCATTCGCGGTTCAGCCATCGCCGAGTTGGCATTGGGAACGCTCGTCCTCGCAGTGACTGCCGTGCTGGTAGCTACCTCCCCGCCGGCGGAAGCCCGGGACGTGGCGACTGTTCCGTCGACCGTCCAGGCACCGACGCGCTGATACCGCTTGATCATCACCCGGCTGGGAGCGTGGAGCACGGTCACACCGGAGGCGCCTGAAGCGTTATCCGAGCTCGGGTCCCGCGATTGGCTGGCGGGAAGGAGAGCGCTCCGGCCAGCTCGTTGCGGACCACTGCGCGGGTGATCTTCAGCCCGCTACCCTGAGCTGGCTCCGTCGGCAGACCGCACCCGTCATCCGCGACATCTATCTCCAGGGTGCCGTCGTGATGCTCGATCTCCACACGGACCTTGTGAGCGCCGGCGTGCTTGAGGCAGTTGGTGATCAGTTCGTTCAGCACGATCGCCACCGCGCTTGCGCTTCGCGACGGCAGGGTAGCTGTACCCACGACCTCGCACTCCACATCGCCGGCCGCGCCGAATACCTCCAACGCGCTCTGCGCTACAGCCCTTGCCAATCCGCCGAGATCCACGAGTTGGCTCTGCGGCACCAGCGAATCCTGCAGCGCAGCCATGCTGCGGAGACGCCCGATGGCGACGTCGAGAGCCTCGCTCAGCTGGCGCGGCGGTGTACGATGGCGCTCGAGCACGAGCAGTGCCTGGATGGCTGCCAGGTTGTTCCGCACGCGGTGCTGCAGCTCGCGCAACAGCACGGCTGTGGCTTCGGCATCGCGGCGAGCGCGGTCGTAGAGTCGCCCATTCTCCGCGGCAAGATCGGCGAGTGCTGAGCTGAGCCGCACCAGCTCACGCTCCGCTCGACGAATCCGCACCAACTCCTCGACGCGTTCCACTACGTCGGCGGCTCGAGTGGCGGCAGGGAGCCAGGCGTCGGGTCCCGCC
>DATCXG010000639.1:0-7338 GCA_036565945.1 Gemmatimonadaceae bacterium | reverse complement strand
CAGCCTCTCGGACGACGTGCCGGTCGGCGTCGCACGCCAGAACGGAGCGTCGCGGGTACTGGTGTCGGACGTCAGCGCGAACGCGACCGAGACGACTCGCGACGGTACGTCGACGCTAGGCTACCTCATCGACGCTCTATTCACTCAGCCGCCTGACTCGCTGGGCCCGGGCGACCTGCGCATCCACCCCGCCGTGCGCGAGTTCGGCGCCCTCGAATTCTCCAGCGACGCGGTCGGGCCGATGATCGACGAGGGCTACCGCGCGGCGGCACACGCGCTGCGCGGCTGCACACCAGCGCCGACTGCCACGCCCCCGCCACCGGCACCCATCGTCGGCGCGGGGCTGATCGCCGAGCGTCTGGAGCGACTCGCCGATGAGGGAGCGTACGAGACCGTCTGGCTGCGCCCGCGACTACGCCCCGCTCTCCTCGCCACGAACGACACCACCGTCGACCGGATCGCCTCATTGCAGTTCGCGCCGGTCGCCGTACCGGCGCCGGAGCGCGTCGTGTCTGTGGGGTTGTCCTACGAGGGTCACGAGGGAGCCAGCGGCTGGCTGGCAGCCGAGAATCTCTCGCCGGCCGCTGGGCGCGTGGCGGTGGGAAGCACGCTGTCCATCAGTCAGTGGCGACAACAACTCCTCTTCACAGCCACGGGCATTCGACGTCATGCCCTGCCCCGCGGCTCATCGGACACAACGAGTAACCCCGCCGGTATGGTGCGACTCTCCGACCCACGCTCCGACGAGCCGCCGTGGTCGACGCTCGTGCGCAACGTGTTCCGACCTGAGTTGAGCCTCACGGCCTCGCACACAATCGTCCGGCTGTACGACGAGCGCGGTCGCGAGCAGAGCCGCCCTTCTACCCGCGACCTGGTGCTCTTCGGCGGCGTCGGGGGTACGCCGGCCGCCAGGCGGCGCGTGGTACTCGGACCGGTGGCGCACATCTGGTCAGCTCGGAGCGATGCGCTCCCAGGCAACGACGATGGACGCGCGTTCGGCGTGATGGCACGCGCGGTCCGTTCGTTCGTTCCCCTGCCCGGTGGACCGGAGCCGAACATGGTGCCGACCATCGCCGCGGAGGCTCTGTGGCTCGACCGGTACACTCGCCTGGGCGCACACGCCAACCTCAAATTCCAGCTGGGCCAGTTCATTCTACTCCCGCGCATCGCAGGCGGGTGGAGTGAAAATCTGCCGCTCGGTGCCCAGTTCGCCCTCGGAGGGCCACAGGGTTTCCCTGGCCTGCGCACGGGTGAGCGGCGCGGCAACCGTTTTGCCTTGGGCTCGCTCGCGATACTACACAGAATCGCCGGTCCCCTCTACGCTCGCGCCGAGGTCGGGGGAGGTTGGAGCTCGTTGGCACACTCCCGGCGGATCGAGCTGGTGGAGGGCGCGGGGGATGGCTCGGTGCACGGAGCGGAGCTCGGGCTCGCCACCAACACTCCCCTGGGGCCCGTACTGGTGGGCTACGGCCTCGCGAATACCGGCCGAGGCGTCCTCAAGATCCGGCTGGGGAACTGAGCTCCGAAATGAGGCGTACAGAGCCATCATGCCAGCGTCTCTCGACGACTTCATCGCCACACCAACCGTGCGCGAGCGACATGAGACGGTAGTCTCGGCGCCGGCCGAGGTCGTGTTCTCCACGGCGTGCGACTTCGATCTGCTATCGATTCCCCTGGTACACGCGATCTTCTGGCTGCGCTCCAGGTTCTTTCGTGCCACACCACCACCGCGAAGCTGGAAGGGATTAGTGGCCGAGACACGAGGGCTGGGCTGGGGTTCCCTGGTGGAGGTACCACACAGGCTCTACGTCGCCGGAGCCGCCTGCCAGCCATGGGTGGGAGACGTGGTGTTCACTGCCATCCCCGCCGACCGGTTCGCCGCGTATGCGGAGCCCAACATGGTGAAGATCATCTGGACGGTGGAGGCCGAACCGCTCGGGCCAGAGCGTACCAGACTGGCCACCGAGACGCGCGTGCAGCCGACCGACGAGCATGCAAGGCAGAGATTCCGTCGTTACTGGCGACTGACGGGGACTGGCATCGTGCTCATCCGCTGGCTCCTGCTACCCGCCATCCGGCGCGAGGCGGAGCGACGCTGGCATAGTCCCGCCCCCTGATCCACATCTTCAACCACATCTTCGGTGACCGCAATGGATACCATGGCGATGGGACACGGCTACCAAGCGACATATCCGGTTCAGGTCCACGTCGAGCCGGCCGTCGGTGAGCGCAACCGGCTCACGACCGCATTCCGATTCATCCTTGCGTTTCCTCATCTGATTCTCGTTGGCGGACCAGTCGCCGCGACGATGTCCTGGACATGGGGCAACGTCGAGGGCCGGGACTACGGGTGGGGTGCGGCAGGTGGAGCGTTCGGCGCAGCGGTGGGAGCGGTCACGTTCATCGTCTGGTTCGCGATTCTCTTCACCGGACAGCACCCACGAGGCCTCTGGGATATCGCCGCGTTCTACCTGCGGTGGCGAGTCCGAGCGGTGTCGTACATCGCGCTCCTCCGGGATGAGTATCCGCCATTCGGCAGCGGGCCATACCCAGCGACTCTCGATCTCACCCGCCCCGACACGCCACGAGACCGGCTCAGCGTAGCATTCCGGATCATACTGATCATTCCACACCTGCTTGCCATCTGGGCACTCGGCATCGCGTGGTTCTTCACGACGATAGTCGGGTGGTTCGCGATTCTGTTCACGGGCCGCTTCCCGGAGTCGCTCTATCGCTTCGGCGTCGGGGTGCTTCGGTGGAACACCCGGGTCGAGGCATACCTTCTCCTGCTCCGCGACGAATACCCACCGTTCTCGTTGGATTAGCCGGCGACGCCCGTCAACAGGAGTGGCCAGCAGCTCGAGAACCGGTAGCAGCGACCGAGGCCGAGGCGCCCGTAGGCACGCAGGCGCGGTCAGACGGCCGGGGTACTCGGCCTGCCGCGGACAGCCAGATTCGCCACTCCACCAACGATGCCGATGACCAGCGCCCCCCAGATCAGCGCTGGCGTCCACGCGGGCGTGAAGCCGAGCAGCGCGTCGAGCGAGTAGCGACCTGGCCCGGCGAGTGCGAGCCCGACGGCGGCCGTGGCGTAGAGGAGCGGTACCTCGATACCGTCGTTCGTCGCGAAGAGGCCATTCTGCCAGTGCACGCTGATCGCCGCGACGATCATGACAGCCAGCATGAGTGCCGGACCGATGGGGCCGAGGAACCCGAGGGCGATGAGCAGGCCACTGACCAACTCCCCCAACGCGGCCGCAGTGGCGAACAGATTACCGGGCCGGAAGCCCATCTGCCCGAAGAACTCCCCGGTCGCCTGGAGGCCGTGGCCCCCGAACCAACCGAAGAGCTTCTGGGACCCATGTGCTGCCATCAGTAGCCCGACCACTAATCGCGCGATCAGCAGGCCAATGCTGAGCGTCTGTGCATCCGGCGAGTACGGTGTATCCATGGATGCTTTGCAGGTGATGAGAGGGCGAAGCCAGACCGAACACGCACGGGTGAACTACTACGAATCAGAAGCAACCCAAGCCGGGGCACTCACGAAGTGCAGAGTGCATAGATCTGGCCAGCGTAGCTGCGCGCGCCTGGTCGTCGCGACAGAAACTCCATGGCAGAGAGCGTGATTGAAACTCCCATGTAAAGCACATAGCATTGTGCTACATAGCGCCCGCGGGGCGCATTCCTTGGAGGAGATATTCAAGATGTCGCCCGACCAAGCAGCACCATCGCCAGAAGCCACTACACCGTCGCCCACCGAGAGTCAGTCGGTGGAAGTCGACGTGCGCACATTACCTCACGGCAAGCGCCACGAAATCATCTTCGCCGGCCTTCAGCACCTCGGCTCGGGGAAGTCGCTCATCATAGTCAACGACCACGACCCGAAGCCGCTACGCTATCAGACCGAGGCGCTATGGCCGGGTCAGTTCTCCTGGTCATACCTCGAAGCCGGGCCGGTCGTGTGGCGGGTCGCGATCAGCCGTGTCGGCTAACCCAGAGGCACCAGCCGACGCAGGCACAGTCGACGCGCTCACGCGCATCCTCGCTCGCGCCTGCCGCCAGTTGGGCAATGCCGGCCACCCCTCGGATGCAGCGCGCATCGCTGCGGATGGCTGGGCTCTACTGAGGGGTTCGTATCCCGACGATGCGGAGCGCCTCAATGGCGCGATGCACTATCTCGCGCGACTCGAGCAGAAGCTCGAGGCGCTAGCAGCTCAGGCTCAACAGGAAGCTACCATGCCAACTGAAGATCGCGTGCTAGACGTCCGCCCGGAAACCCCACGGCGGCGCCATGAGATCATCTTCGACGAGTTCGCGAAGTTGAAACCGGGCAGCGCGTACATACTGGTCAACGACCACGACCCCAAACCGTTGTGGTACCAGTTCGACGCAGAGCATGCGGGGGAGTTCACCTGGGACTCCATCGAAGCAGGCCCGGAGGTCTGGCGAGTCCGGATCGGACGAGTAGCCAGCAAGTAGTAGACGGCATGTAGTCGAACGCATGTAACGATCAAGGCCCGAGCAGAACACTGCTCGGGCCTTGATCGTCCACCTAGATGGGCTTGATCATCCACCTACTAGATCATCCGCCTATATAGGACATCTCGATCTTCTTCCCGTCGGTAACGGGAAGCTCTCTCGTCTTCGCGCCGCGCAGCTCCGAGTAGCGATCCGCGCGCGATCGCCAGATGTGAGCCATCACGGTCGAGAGTTGCTCGTCCGAGCATCCGCCACGCATCAGGGCGCGCAGGTCGTGGCCATCGGTGGCGAAGAGGCAGGTGTACAGCTTCCCTTCCGTCGAGATGCGCGCTCGGGTACAGGAATGGCAGAATGCCTGGGTGACACTCGAGATCACCCCGATCTCGCCGCTTCCATCTCGGTAACGCCATCTCGCCGAGGTCTCGCCGTTGTAGTTGGGGGCGACTTCCTCCAACGGCATCTCCGCGTCGATGCGGCGGATCACCTCGGCGGACGGTATCACCTCGTCCATCTTCCAGCCGTTGGTCGTTCCGACATCCATGAATTCGATGAAGCGCAGGATGTAAGGCGATCCCTTGAAGTGGCGCGCCATCGGCACGATGTCCTTGTCGTTCTGACCGGCCTTCACCACCATGTTTATCTTGATCGGACCGAGGCCGACCTCGTGGGCCACGTCGATGCCATGGAGGACCTCCGCCACCGGGAAGCCAACATCATTCATGGCCTTGAAGGTCGCGTCGTCCAGCGAATCGAGCGATACCGTCACCCGTTCGAGCCCAGCGTCCTTCAGCAACCGGGCCTTCTGCGCGAGCGCCGAGCCGTTGGTAGTGAGCGCGATGTCGAGCGCGCGTCCATCCGGCGTCCTCAGCACGCTGAGCATGCCGATCAACTCTTCGAGACCCTTGCGCAGCAGAGGCTCGCCACCGGTGAGGCGAATCTTCTCGACTCCGTGCGCAACAGCGATCCTGGTTAGCCGGGTTATCTCCTCGAACGTGAGAAGCGACGCCCGCGGCATGAATGCGTAGTCCTTGCCGAAGATCTCCTTAGGCATGCAATACACGCAGCGGAAGTTGCACCGATCGGTGACCGAGATACGCAGGTCTCGCAGGGGGCGATTGCGGGTATCGGTGACGGTGCCTGTCGGAGTCTCGATCTCGGGCGGGATATCCGACACGTCACGGAAATAGCGAGGGTCATCTGCGCGTACAGCTTCGTTGGTCATACCTGAACCATACGTTCGCTCGCGTGGCAAGGCGAGTTGTACCCGGGTACCGGCGTTCCGGACAGCAACGTGCCGAAAACATCAGGCAGTGCTTCCAGTTGCGGGCCCACTCCGTAAGCCAGCGGAGTGGTGCGCCGCTGATCCATCCGGTGGCCCCGCTTGTCGGTGTGGCCAGCAGCATCCTGGACATCCGGCAGTGAGTGCCACCAAACCCACGCTAATAATATTACCGCCCATGCGTCCTCGTGAGGACGCATGGGCGGCTCTCCAGCAGACTCACCACGCTTACCGCTCCGCGGCCGTCTCCCACCCCCCGCCCAACGCGCGGTACAGATCGACTGTGGAGACCAGGTACTGCCGCTGCACCTGCACGAGTGCGAGCTGTGCGTTGAAGAGACCGCGCTGAGCATCGAGCACTTCGAGGTAGCTCGAGATCCCGCTCCGGTAGCGCTCCTCCGCGAGGGACAGGGCGCGCTGCAGTGCCTGCGCCTGCGTGGCCTGCGCGACGAGCTGGTCGCGGTTCAGCCGCACGCCGGCGAGCGCGTCGCTTGCCTCGCGCAACGCGTTCAGAACGGTCTGTTCGTACTGCGCACGCGCCTGCTCCGTCCGCGCGCGGGCGGCACGCTCCTCGTTCAGGAGCCGGCCACCCGTAAAGAGAGGGATCGATATCCCGACCTGCGCCGTGTAGATCTCGCCGCTCCGATCGAACAGCCCGCTGAAGTCCGGCCGCTGCGCGCCGTACTGCCCGCCGATCATGATTGCCGGCAACCGGTCAGCGATCGCGACGCCGATGCGAGCAGTTGACGCCTGCAACCTCCGCTGTGCTCCCAGCACGTCGGGTCGGCGCGCGATGAGCGCCCCGGGGATGGAATCGGGGACGGATACCGCCTGCACAGCGTCCTCGAGCGGATTGCCGCGCTGGATGGGCCCAGGCTCCCTCCCGAGCAGGAGCGCGAGTCCGTTCTCCTGTTGGATGCGGAGGCGCGCGAAGTCGGCGACTCGGGCGGCCGGGTCGGCGAGCTCGGCCTCGAACTGGCGCACGTCGAGCTCGGAGATCACCCCCTGCGAGAAACGCTGTCGCGCGAGATCGAGTGTTACTCGCCGCGACGCGAGGGTCTGCTCCGCGATTCGCAGGTCGGCATCCAGCTCGCGCAGCTGGAGGTATGCCGTCGCCACGTCGCCCACCAGAGTGAGCACCGTCGCGCGCGCGTCCTCCTGCGTCGCCCGCAGATCGAAGCGGCCAGCCTCCGACTGCCGGCGCTGCCGCCCCCAGAAGTCGAGCTCCCAGGACAGGTCGCCGGTGATGCGCACGGCGTCGAACTTCACCACCGACGGGCCGAACGCCACCTTGTTCTTGCTGGCTGTGCCGCCGGCAGAGATCTGCGGAAAGAGTCCCGAGCGCGCGACACCGAACAGCGCGCGGTATTCGCGCACGCGTGCCTGCGCGATGCGGAGGTCGAGGTTGTTGGTTACGGCGCTATCCACCAGCGCTACGAGTTGCGGATCACGCAGCACGTCCAGCCACGCAAGATCGCGCGCCGGATCAACAGTGAGCGGCACCGGCGCCGGCAGCGCCCGCTCGGTAGTGTCGGCGCGGCGGGCGGCTTCCGGGCGCGCCACGACCTCGCCACTCGGCT
>DATCXG010000637.1:0-4681 GCA_036565945.1 Gemmatimonadaceae bacterium | reverse complement strand
CGCGGAACCGGCTGCCGCTCGCACGGGCGGCAGCGACGATACCAGCGTCGTATCGGTTCCGTGACCTGCCGCGAAGCGGCCTGATCGCAAACCGCAACGGGCGACAACCACACCTTCAACGGGTGCGCACGCCATGGATAGACAGCAGCTTCTGAAACGACTCGACAACGAGTGGACAGCACTCGAGGAGTCGTACGCCGGATTGTCGGACTCGGAGTTGACCGAACCAGGAGTTACGGGTCACTGGTCTGTGCGCGACATCATCGCGCACGTGACCTGGTGGGAGGAAGAGGCATTGAAGCATCTCCCGCATATCCTCGATGGCGGCAGGCCGCCGCGCTACTCCGTGAAGTATGGCGGCATCGACGCCTTCAATGCGCTGATGACGGAAGAGAAGCGAGGCCTCTCGCTCGCCGAAGTACTGCGGCAGCGCGATACAACCCACCGGCGCCTCATCGACTACGTGCTGAGCGCGCCCGAAGATCAGTTCACGCGGGAGACGCGCTTCCGCCGTCGCCTGCGGCTCGATACGTACAGCCACTACCCGAAGCACGCGAAGGCGATACGGGCGTGGAGGGCGCGGCGACGTAAGCCGTGATTGTCTTGCCATGCCTCGCGTGGGGTTTATGCTTGAGAGGCCCAGCGCTCCGCGTCCATGAGTGGCGGGCTCATCGATAATCGGAGGCGTTCGTGAAATCTGACCAGAGCCAGAACGTCCTGGATACGAGCGACATCAATCAGGCGGCTGAGCTGCATCACCTGGTCATCGAGAGCGTATCGGACTACGCGATAATTGCACTCGACACGACCGGCCACATCATCAGCTGGAACCCTGGCGCACAGCGCGTGAAGGGCTACACGGCTGAAGAGATACTCGGCCACTCGTTCACGAAGTTCTACCCGCCGGAAAGGGTCGCAGCTGGATGGCCGCAGCACGAGTTGGCGGCCGCCGAGCGCGATGGTCGCTTCGAGGACGAGAACTGGCGCATCCGGAAGGACGGATCGCGCTTCTGGGCCAACGTGGTGATCACGGCACTGCGCGACCCGGAGGGACGGCTGGTTGGCTTTGCGAAGGTGACGCGTGACCTGACTGCACGGCGGGAAGCGGAGGAAACCGCGCGCCGACTGGCGGCCGAAGAAGCGGCGCATGCAGAGGCAACGCGCCGAGCGGCCGAGCTCGCATCTCTCAACGACCAGCTGCAGGAGCAGGCCGAGAGGCTCGAGGCGCAGAACGAAGAATTGCAGACAATGATGGAGGAGCTGGGCCAGACGAACGACCGGCTCCTGGCTGCGCTGGCGAGCGCCGAGAGGGCGCGTGACGAGGCGGCTCGTTCAGCCGCTATCACGACAGAGGCGTACCGTGAGCTCGATCAGTTCGCGTACGTCGCATCGCACGACCTCAAGGCGCCACTGCGCGGGATCGCCAACCTGGCGCAATGGATCCAGGACGATGTGGGCGACCGGCTCGGCGCTGAGTCCACCGAGCACATGCGTCTCTTGCAAGGGCGCGTGCGCCGCATGGAAGCACTGATCGATGGGATCCTCGCCTATTCACGCGCTGGCCGCATACTGGCCAAGCCGGAGCGCGTAGATGTGGACACCGTGGTCCACGATGTGCTCGAACTCCTGGCACCGGCCGACGATGTGACAATCGATGTGCAGGATGCGCTGCCCACGGTGGAGGCCGAGCGCGTCCCACTACAGCAGGTATTCATGAACCTCATTGGCAACGCGGTGAAGTACACCCGAGCCTACCGCGCCGACGCGATGATCGTTGTACGCTGGCGCGATGCCGGCAACGCCTTCGAGTTCTCCGTGAGCGACAACGGCCCCGGGATAGCGCCGCAGTATCACAAGCGAATCTGGGAGATATTTCAGACCCTCGACGCGCGCGACAAGGTCGAAGGCACTGGGGTCGGGCTCTCGGTGGTCAGAAAAGTGGTGGAGGCACGCGGCGGCCGCGCGTGGGTGATGTCATCTCCGGGAGAGGGCGCAACATTTTCCTTCGCCTGGCCCAAGGACACCCGCAACCGGAGTGAGGAATGAGCGGTCTGGTGAACATTCTCCTCGTCGAGGACGACGAGGTTGACGTGATGAATGTCAAGCGCGCGTTCGCCAGGAACAACATCGCGAACCCGCTCTTCGTGGCCGGGAACGGCGTCGAAGCGCTGGAGATGCTGCGCAACGGCGAGGTCCCCAGGAAACGGCGGATCATTCTCCTGGATCTCAACATGCCACGTATGAATGGGATCGAGTTCCTCCACGAACTGCGCGAGGATCGGGAACTGGCCTCGACTCCAGTCGTCGTCCTCACCACATCGAACGACGATCGCGACAAGGTCGCGGCATACGACTTGAATGTCGCTGGCTACCTGGTGAAACCCGTCACCTTCGCTGACTTCGCGGCCCTGATGGCCGCCCTGAACAATTACTGGACCCTGGTCGAGATGCCATGAGGCCGCGCGTATTACCGTCACCATGAACGCCACGGTGGTGATCGAGCCGCACCAGAGCGATGCGCCGCTCCGGATTCTCGTGGTGGACGACGACCAGTACGACCGTCTCGCCGTGCGCCGCTACCTGAAGGAATGCGGTGCCGCCGTGGCAGTGGATGAGGCGGTCACCCATGTCGCGACTATCGAGCGGCTCCGCCAAGCGACCTACGACTGCGTCCTGCTCGACTACTACATCCCAGGGGTGGACGGCCTGGCGCTCCTCCACGAGATCCACGACACCGCGCCCGACATACCGATCGTGATATTCACCGGCCGCGGCGACGAGGAGATCGCGGTCGAGCTCATGAAAGCCGGCGCCGTGGACTACCTGCCCAAGGCATCACTCACTGCCGAGCGTCTCGCCTCGAGCCTCCGCCATGCGATGGAGTCATCGCGCTCCGCGGCGGAGCAGCAACGCGCCAGGGAAGAGCGCGAACGCCTGCTCGCGCTCGAGCGCGAGGCGCGCGACGAGGCGGAGCGCGCTATCCGGGCGCGCGACGAGATGCTCGGCATCGTTGCCCATGATCTGCGCAATCCCGTCAACACGATCGTGATGGCGACGTCCACGATGCTCGAGCTACCGTTGGACGAGGAGAGTCGATCACGCACCCTGGGCATCATCCAGCGCTCGGCGCTGACGATGGACAAGCTCATCCGCGACCTGCTGGACGTCACACGCATCGAGTCGGGCAGCTTCGCGATCAAGCGGGGCAAGATCCACATCGGCGCTCTGCTCGACGAGACACGGGAACAGTTCGCGCCTCAGGCGCTGGCAAACGAAGTCACGCTCACCTGCGACATCGCGCCTGGCCTGCCGCCGGCGATTGGCGATCGCGACCGCCTCACGCAGGTACTGTCGAACATCATCGGCAACGCACTCAAATTCACGCCGGCGCGCGGCCACGTCGAGTTGCGCGCGCATCCCTCGGAGGGCTTCGTGAGAATCTCGGTCGAGGACTCTGGCCCCGGAATCAACACTGATCACCTGCCCCGGATATTCGACCGTTTCTGGCAGGCTGACCGGACATCCAACAGCGGGACTGGGCTCGGGATGACCATCGCGAAGGGAATCGTTGAGGCACACGGCGGACGCATCTGGGTGGAGAGCGTCGTGGGTCGTGGGGCTACTTTCCACTTCACGGTGCCCGCTGTGCCGAAGTGATCGGCAGGACGGCGTGAACAACTCGATGCCGACATGGCCTAGCCAGAGGGAGGTCCGCCCGGCACAATGACTGTTAGGATCTCGCACTCCTCACTTCACTTCTCGCTCAACAACTCGCCGCATCGGCAAATGGAAGACTCGACCAACCAGCCCACTACCCCATGGACCGCCCCACCGACCGCCAAGGAGCGGAACGCGGTTCAGCGCGCCGTCACCGCACTGCTCGATGAGCTCGCCCCCGAACGCGTGCTGAGCCGCACCGAGCGGATCCCCGTTCAGGTGGAGCAGCACCGCACGCCTAGCGGGTGCGTACTCCAGGCCCCTACGGCCGCCGTGAGTGTGTCATGGTTCCCCGACACCGACGATGAAGTCGCGATGGGCGAACTTGACGTGATAGTGTGGCGCGGCGTGGTGTCGCGCCGGGGCGCACCACCGAGGCGCGAAGGTGCGACGGTCGCCGGAGAGATGGTGCTGCGCCCGGTCGAAGGTCCGTCGGGTGGGTTCCTGTGGCGCGCCGAGGACGGCACTACCTACGACACCGACACACTTGCAGCACGCTGCCTCGCACTCCTTGAAGAGCATATGGGCACCGACAGCCCATCGGGGCCGGCGAAGTGACTACCGCTTCCCACCACCCATCTAGCCCACCACCCATCCGCCCGTAGGCGGCAGTTTCCCCAACCGATATCGCCCGGAGAGCAGCGTCACTTTCCGAGCTCGGAATGGGGACTGGCAGTCGCCGAGTCATCGATGGGGATCACGGACTCGGGACGCGGCTCGCCGGATACGTTCGGCAGCCGCAGGTGCAGCGCTGCCTTGCCAAGGAGCTGCGCTCCAATGGGCGCAGTAAGGAAAAGGAAAACCGTGATCAGGGTCTCGTGCAGGCTGATCCCGCTGCCGATTGTGCTGAAGTAGAGCGCCGACGCCGCGAGTATCGCGCCGAGGCCCAACGTGGTGGCCTTGGTAGGACCGTGCAGCCGGCTGTAGAAATCATCGAACCTGGCGAGCCCGATCGAGCCGATGA
>DATCXG010000634.1:0-3492 GCA_036565945.1 Gemmatimonadaceae bacterium | reverse complement strand
GGCGGGAGGCGCGCGCCGAGGGATCAGGTGCCTGGCCGGGCGTCATGGCCGGCATCTTCGCCCGGTAGGCGCCCTGGATCGAATCGACCATGGACTTCTGCGCGTCGGTGAGATCGATGTCCTTGAACAGCATTTCCATCATACGGTTGCCCATACGGTTACTGCTGCGAACGCCGCCGTTCTCGCTGCTCGACTGACCGCCGGCTTGCGCATGTGCCAGCGGTGCTGCTGCAATGACCAGCGCTGCGCAGAGAGCCGAAATGCGGAGCATCTTCATACGAGATCCCTCCGGAAAGTGGACGCGTGGCGCACGGTGCGCCTGAAGCGTTGGCAACCGTACGCGCACCCTGGCTGGCTCGTTGCGGTCGAGTGCGGCGGGATCCTTACTGGCTACGATCGGGATGGGTGCGGGGCTCGCGAGCGCTACCCGCGGCGAGAGTGAAGTCCCGTCGGTTGCCGCGGGCAGCGGGGGCATGACAGCGAGCTCGTCAGTCGGGTTGCGAGCCGTGGCTGTCTGCGTGACTATCGCTTGCCGGATGCGAGCGCTCGCACGAGGCTATAGGTATAGTCGACGCCCGTGTAGAAGGCCGAGACTCGGATGCGCTCATCGCGACCGTGCGCGCGCTCGTCGTTCGCGTCGATCGCCACGCTCGATACTCCGTACACTGGCATGCCTGCATTGCGCAGGTAGAGCCCATCCGTGGCCCCCGTTTCCATGGCCGGCACCACCGGTGCGCCTGGGAAGAACTCGGCGCTGAGCCGCTCGATGGGGCCCATGATCTCTGGCACGAGGGGTGATGGCGCCGATGGCTTGACCGGGTCCACGACGGTGAGCACGACGGTCGTGTCACTTATCGTACGGCGGATCGCGGCGACCACGTCCTCCTGTCGTTCGTTGGGGAGTACGCGACAGTTGACGATGGCGCGCGCCATCTGCGGGAGTGCGTTATTGGCGTGGCCTCCCTCTAGCCTCGTGGCGACGCAGGTCGTGCGCAGCTGCGCGTTGAAGAGGGCGGAACGCGTGGAGAGCCGCCGTGCGGCGCTGGTGTCGCCGCGTGTGGCAACGAGCTTTACATCAGCCGCGATCTCGGGCGGCTGGAGCTCCGCTGAGCGCTCGAAGTAGGCGCGCGTCACCTCGTTCAGATGTACGGGGAACTCGAGCGCGGAGAGCTGCGTGAGCGCTGCCGCGAGGCGATAGATGGCGTTGTCCGGCACCGGCTGCGAACTGTGGCCGCCAGGGTTGTGTACCTCGAGTTGCAGGTCGAGATACATCTTCTCGCTGGCCTGGACGTTCCGTGAGATCACCTTGCCGTTGGAGGCAAGCGGTCCGCCGGCGTCGCCGTTGATGCAGTAGGCCGCATCGATGAGCTGGCGGTGATTGGCGAGCAGCCACTTCACGCCGTTGAAGGCATCATCGTCCTCTTCGCCGGCGGTGAGGGCGAGGATTATATCGCGATCGGGGGTGAAGCCTTCGCGCTTCATGCGGATCATTGCAGCGGTGAAAATCGCGGCCATGTCCTTGACGTCGCTAGTGCCGCGCCCGTAGAAGTAGCCGTCGCGTTCCGTGAGCGTGAACGGCTCCATCGACCAGTCCTCGCGCAGGGCGTTGACCACATCGAGGTGGGCGAGCAGCAGGATTGGACGGCGCGCGCCAGTGCCGCGGAGCCGTGCAACGAGGTTCTGGCTCTCGGCGTTGGGGCCGATCACCTGCACATCGGCTGCGGGGAATCCGGCGGCCAGAAGCCGGCGCGCCACTGCCTGCGCGGCGGGAGTGGTGCTGCCGTGGTGGAAGGTGGTATTGATGGAAACCAGCTCGCCGAAGATGTCGCGCGCGAGCGCTTGGTCTGGGGTGGGGCTCTGCGCGTACAGAGTGAGCGGGGCGGTGATGAGAGCGCAGGCGAGCAACGCGGTTGCTGCGCGTGCGATGCGGTGGTGGAACACGGTGGTAGTCTCTTGCTCGGTGAGGATGGGACTGGTAAGCGACGGGGCTGGTGTGGCAGTGCATCGGGACGCCGTGCGACATCGCGCTAGGTGCGAAGGTGATCTCGGAGGAATCTACTGGACAGAACGATGATCATCTGCGGCAGGCTTGGCGTCGCGGTCCTTCTGCTCACGTTGGCCACGCTCGTGTCCTGGAGCGCATCTCGCCAGATGGTTGTGTCGGCAGATGGAAGCACCAGCCGCATGCTATCCGCTGGTGTCGGATCGCGGACCCACTCTTGACACCGAGCCCGCTCCTCACAATTCCTTTCGCAGTCCTACTCGACGTCCGGGACTCTGCGCCTCGGCCAATGCCGCCCAAGCCCAGCCCCGCGGCGCGGCGAGCTCCGGTACTGCGGAGAGTGCGTATGGCTTCACAGCCACTGGTCAGCAACCGCTTCTCTCTCCTCACGCTCGCACTTCTGGCGCTCGTGACGATCGCGGCATGGGCCGGTGTCGTGATCGATGCGACCACGATGGCGCTGGGTGGCCACTCGATGGCCGACCACTCCATGTCCAGCGGGATGTCCACTGGGGTGGAACCGCTCATCACGACAGCTGGCCTTGTTTCCTACGTTGCTGCCTGGGTGGTGATGATGGTGGCCATGATGCTCCCGTCGGCCGCCCCGATGATTCTCCTCTACCGCACCGTGGCCCGCGGCCAGGCCGCTCGGGGTAATCTCCTCGTTCCCACCTGGATCTTCGTCCTCGGATACCTCGTCGTATGGGCAGCCTTCGGGGGTGTGGTCTACCTCGCCGGCCAGCTCATCGGGGCAGCCATCGCGGGCGACGCACGGCTGGCCGCGTGGGCGCCGTACGGGGTGGCACTGGTTCTGCTGGCGGCTGGTGCCTATCAGTTCACGCCACTCAAGGGGAGATGCCTGCGCGCTTGCCAGAGCCCGCTGGGCTTCCTGACGGGGCACTGGAGGCCTGGTCGGAGCGGGGCGTTCCGCATGGGGCTGGAGCACGGCTCCTACTGCGCGCTGTGCTGCTGGGGACTCATGGCGGTCCTGGTGGCAGCAGGTGCGATGGGGCTACGCTGGGTGCTGGTGATCGCGCTCGTGGTAGCCGCGGAGAAGCTTCTGCCGCGCGGTCAGTTGGTAGCGCGAATTGCCGGTGCGGTGTTGCTCGTGCTGGGTGGCGCGATCGCCGTCCTGCCGCAACTGGCGATTGCCCTGCACCGATGAGTTGGGCGGTGGAGTCGTAGCTTCCAGGTCGTGGCTTCGAGGTGGAGGTAACTACAATGGCCGACGTTGCGCAGTGGTACCTGAAGGGTGACTGGTTCGACGTCTGCAAGTGCAGCATCCCGTGTCCATGCACCTTCGCGCAGGCACCGAGTTACGGTGATTGCGAAGGCGTGCTGGCCTGGCATGTTCGCGAGGGGCGGTACGGCGAGGTGCAGCTCGATGGCCTGAGCGTGATCGGGATTGGAGGCTTCGAGGGCAATGCCTGGGCGGGCGCCGAGGTGACGATGGGCCTCTTCATCGATGAGCGCGCCGACGAGCGGCAACG
>DATCXG010000627.1:0-10173 GCA_036565945.1 Gemmatimonadaceae bacterium | reverse complement strand
CCGTTCATCCTCCTGGTACTTGCAGCGATCTGGCTCCCGGCGGGGCGACGCGACCGCCGCTACTTGCTCGCCATCTGCCTCCTCGGGCTCGGCATGGCGGTGTGGGCATTGGCGTGCATCGTGGTGACGGGGAATGCGGGCTATCTACGCTCACTACCCTGGCCCACCCGCACGCCACAGGTAACGACGGTGTTCACGTCCGAGGCGTTCACCCATTACCTGGCGCGGTGGCCGCACATAGTGGGGTTGGGGCTGCTCCCACTCTGGCTCATCGGACTGCGGCCGAGTTGGCGACATCCATTGCTGCGCTTCTGCGTGCTCATCACGCTTGCGCTCGTCGCGGTCCACACGCTGCTCTACGCGGCCGGGACCATGGGATCGCTGGGATTCGACCGCTACCTCACGACGATCGCACCCGCGATCGCGCTCGTGGCCACGGCCGGCGCGCTGGCACTCGCCGCCCGCTTGGCCAACAAGCGTAGAGCGGCGACTCTGCTTGGCGCGCTGCTCGCGCTGGAGGTGCTGCACGCGACGGTGGCCTTCGACTCCAACCCGTTCAACTACCTCCCCAGGGCCACGCTCGAGGCGGCTCGCCAGGCGCGAGCGCGATTCCACCCGGCTGGCCGACCGCTCATCGCCGCCGATCAATTCGCCTACGTCTTCCTCGACAACGCCTGGGGCCGAGACCGCCTGCCGGCCACGTCGCACGACGTGACCGCCGCCACGATTGCCGGCTTCCCTGCGGGCACTCTGGTAGTGTGGGATGATCTCACTGGCGACTGGTGGTATCACCTGTCCGTGGAGGACTTCACCGCTCGTGGCTACCGACTGCTCTGGGAGCGTCGCACTACGCTAGCCTCCCCCCTCGCCCCACTCTACGAGCGCGCGCGGCTCTCATCACTCGACTGGTTCTACAACTGGATCGGCGTACCGCCCGCGAGAGAGTTGCGGCAGGCGGTGTTGATCCGGGAGTGACCGCAGCAGGTTCACATCCGGGGTAGATCTTCGCCCGACTACAACATGAACCACGGAGACACGGGGACACGAAGAACTGCGAAGGGCTTTGGGAACTGCGACGGCTTGAACCACGGAGGCACGGGGACACGGAGAAAAGCGAAAAGCTTTGGGAACTGCTCTTCGCCTCTGGCTCCGGGCGCGGCAATCGGGGCTCCCAGCTTGCTCCGGGCTCCTTGCACCTCGGCGCGAGGAGGCTCGAATGCAATCCCCAAAAACATTCGCTGTTGCAGTTGCCCTGGCTCTTGCAGTTGCGGTTCCCTCCGTGTCTCCGTGCCTCCGTGGTTGATTCTGCAGTTCTCTCCTGAGGCTCCTCGTCGCAGGTGCTAGCGCAGAGAACTAGAGCGTGTCATTCGGAGATGTCGACTCGGTGGGCGACACCCTGAAGGTTGCCAGCGAATTCTCCAGCAGTACGTAACTGTAGTCTCCATCGCCGTTCCCGTTGCACGGGAGCTTCACGACCGGCCCGCCAGGCACGGCCTGTATGCGCTGCGATCCGCTGGCAGGATTCCCATCGAGCTTGAGCCAGAACTGGATGGAGTAAGTGTGTCCCGGCTCCAGCGTCCGCGGTGGGTCGTACTTGTCGCCCACGCACACTCCCTCGGCGAGGCTGACAAGCGATGTATCGAGGGCGATGCGTCCGTTCTCGTCTGCCGCACGGCTGGTCACATCGTAGATGATGCTGTCCGCCTGTATCTCCAGGATGTAGCGTGTCCGGGGATCCAGCCGTTCGGCGTTGAGGCGAATGGAGAGGCTCGGGCTGCTCGGAGTGTACCACACGGAGCCCGACGCGCCGCCGAAGAGAGATGTGACAGCGCTCAGCGGGCCTTTCTGGACCAGCAGCACCTGCTCGTACCCAGCCCGCCGTTCCGGCGTGGAGTTGCGCCATGGCTTCATGAATACCAGTACCACCAGGACCGTCAGGACGACCGGCACCATGAGGAAGCGCACGAGTTCCCGCATGGGGAAGCGCCGCGGGGCGGGCTTCGGCGCGCGTGTGCCCTGTGGTCCTGTCACGCGGGCACGCGTGGTGCACAGGTGCCCAGCGTGCCCGCCCTCTCGTTCCCTGTGACTTCCACGAGACGCATGACGATGAAGATACGGCGACGCTCGCGTTGCGAACAGCGAGTTACGGCATGACCGGTCCTCTCCCTCCCGGATCGCTGGCTCGCGGCGACGCGGCTACGGTGCCATCGCCTGATTCCGGCCGTACCGACGTGGTCGCTCCCCCGGCGTCGCTGGCTGGTGCCAGGTGGGATGGTTGGAGTCCCCGGACCCACGCGTTGCTCTGGCTCGTCGTGGGCGCGATGGCGAGTGTGGGGCTGGCGCTCTATTACCCCGACAGTTTTCAGCAGGACGGTGGGATGCACTACCTGTTCGCCCGTTGGGCGCTGGACCATCCCTACACCTTCGTCGATGTCTGGGGCCGACCACTCTTCACGGCGCTCTACTGGGCGCCCGCGCAGTTCGGCTATCTGCCGGCCAAGCTATTAACCGTCGCCGTCTGCATGGCGACGGCCTGGCAGACATTCCGCCTCGCGCAGGAGCTGGAGCTCGAGCGAGCGCCGCTCGCGATCGCGCTCCTCTTCCTGCAGCCATCGTACTTCCTCATCTCCGCCGAAACGATGACCGAGCCGCTCTTCGCCCTCATCTTCGTTGTCGCGCTACGGCTGCACCTGCGTGGGAGGGTGAGGGCGGGGATGATCGTGGCGTCGCTCATGATCCTCGCGCGGCCGGAGGGGTTCTTCCTGGGAGTGCTGTGGGCGGCGTGGGTTCTGTTCGACAGGCGTGACCCACGCTCCTGGTGGCGACGCGTGCCTAGCCTGGCGTGGCTCGCCATGGGTGCCGTGTTGTGGTGGGCGGCCGCGCTCGCCATCACTGGCGACCCGCTCTACATCGTGCACAATTGGCCCAGCCAGTGGGCGGCGGTGCAGGCGCCACCGGCCCACTCGCTCGACCCGCTCTGGGATTCGCTACGGCTTTACTGGCGCCAGCGCACAGAGATCGTGGGCGGGCTGTTGAGTGTTCCCTTCTTCGTGGGATTCGCACTGCTCGTAGCGCGCCGCCGACGGGGAGCATTGACGCTCATCTCCGCGTTCCTGACGGTCTTTCTTCTGCATACTGTCTTCCGCGCGTACGGTCTCTTCGGCTCGCCTGGCTACCCGCGCTACTTCGTTACCGTCGCGCCGGCTATGGCGCTCATCACCCTCGTGGGGTGGAACGCCTTCGCGCGGCTCTTATCGCCCCTTCCCCGTCCTGTGCTCCTGGCGGCTGCCGCTGTGGCGCTGCTTCGCGCTGGCATGACCACGCTCTACTACGTGGACGATCAGTGGTACGAGCGCGACGCCTGGGCCGTGGAGGATGCCTATGAATGGTTCCGTGCGCACGAACGTCCGGTGCGTGCCCTGGTTCGGAGCCAGGCGTACATGAGCATCCTGCTGGATCACGACCCCGCCGAGCAGTCTGGTGGCGGTTTCCGCGACCGGAAGGTGAACATCGACCTCATCCGCCGTCTGCCGCCTGGCACCCTGGCGTTCTGGGATGGAGAGACCGGACCAGCGTTCTGGGACCTCACCGCCGCGGACTTCGAGGCCAACGGCTACACGCTGCTGCACGCCGAGTCCTACACCTTCGATCCATGGTTCCGGCACCGCTTCCGGTATCCGCCGGGAATACCCCGCAAGGTGGAGATGTACCTGCTGTACAAGTAACTCCGAATCGTCGGTCGTGGCGACGATAGAAGCTGTAACTGCGGAACTGCTTACCTGCAGCACAGAGAACTGCAACTGCGTTTACCTGCAGCACGGAGAACTGCAGGAGAACTGCAAGCGAGACTGCAAGAGAGAACTGCAAGAGAGAACTGCAACGGCTTGAACCACGGAGGCACGGATACACGGAGGGAACGGCAACAGCAAACTACAAGGCAACGGCAACGGCCAATGTTTTTGGGGATGGCATCCGAGCCTCCTCTCCCCGAGGCGAGCGGAGCCGAAAGCTGTTAGGAGACTCGAGTGGCGCGCCCGGAGCCAGAGGCGCAGAGCAGTTCCCAAAGCTTTTTTGCTTTTCTCCGTGTCTCTGTGCCTCCGTGGTTCAAGCAGTTCCCCGAGCTTTTCTGTTTTTAGCCGTTGCCGTTGGCGGTTGTAGTTGCAGTTCTCTCCTGCAGTTCTCTCCTGCAGTTCTCGCTTGCCGTTCTCTTGCAGTTCTCCGTGCTGCAGGTACCGCAGTTCAGCAGTTTCGCGGTTGAGCAGTCCCTACCTGGGCGCGCGCGCAAGGACCTGGTACTGTCCTCCGAGCGGCCAGCGCGCGAGCGGGCGCTCGATAGCGCGCAGGAAGCGGAGCGCGTGGGGGAAGATGAAGAGGAAGTCGGTGCGCAGGATCTCGAAGCCGCCGGCGCGGAGCAGCCGGCGCGACTCGGCGGCGGTGAGGGGGAGCGCGTCTCGGTCGAATGGGATGTGGCGCATCACATAGCGCGTGCCGGGGTTCCATGGGTTGTTCTCCCACAGCGCGAAGAGCGCTCCTGGTGCCAGGGAGCGGCGGATGTAATGCACGGCATCCGGGCGCTCGGCCGGTGCGATGTGGTGGAATACTCCGTTCGCAAACGCGAGGTCGAACGTGCCGGCGGGCGTGGTCTCCTCGATCGTGGCGAAGCGCACTAGCTCCGAGCCGTGCTCCGCGCGCGCACGCGCGAGCGAGTCGGCCGAGCCGTCCACACCGAGTAGCGTCTCTGGCCGAAGCCCGCGGAGCAGGGATGGCACACCAGACCCGGTGCCGCAGCCGAAATCGAGCACTCGACGCGCGCTCGCACCCAGCCCATCCATGCGATTGACCAGCCACTCCACTCGCGAGCGCGCGAAGTACTCCTTTCCCTCGCCCGTGGCGGCGAGACCGGCCGCGAGCGCATCATCGTAGTCCAGTGCGAAGGCGTCGAACGCGGCAGCTGGCGCGCCGGCCGATGACTGGTTCATCTGCGCTTCATTCCCAGGATGCTCAGAAAGAAACTGGAGAGCACCGTCTGCACTCCCAGCGTCGTGAGCAGGACGCCGGGGATCACCCAGCGCATGGTGTGGCTGTAGTCCAGCGCTCCGAAGCCGCTCAGCCGCCACTGGTTCACCGCGGCCGCCAGAAGGACGACGCCGAACACCACCGCCAGAGCACCAGCCAGAAGTCCGCGCTCGAGGTTCACCAGCGTGAAGAGTCGCGTGAATCGTGGGTCCTCGGGAAGAAGTCCCTCGCTCACGGCGAACAGCTTGGTCATCACGGCAAAGAGCACGGATTGGAAGCCGCAGATTATCGCGCAGCTCGCGAAGAGGAGTGTGTGGACGTCGAACGCCACGCCGCGCACTCGCACACCGGGGAGCGCCACGCCATAGCCCACGAGCCCCGCGGCGATGAGCGCGAGCCCGGGTGCGAGGAACAATCGCCGCGGACTGTACATGAGGAAGAACCGCAGCGTGCGCCAGCCATCGCGGAAGGTGCGGAGGTGCGGAGCGTGGGAGCGGCGCCCGTCGGGGTGCAGGGTGACCGGGACCTCTGCGATGCGCGCGCCGCGCAGGCTCGCCTTGATTATCATCTCCGTGGCGAACTCCATCCCCGTACACCGCTGGTCGAGCGATTGGTAGAAATCGCGTCTGAAACCGCGGAGCCCGCAGTACACGTCGTGGATTGGAGCGTGGAACCAGCGGCGTGCCAGCGCCGAGAACATGGGATTGCCCCACCACCTGTGCAGGAAGGGCATCGCACCCGGTTTCACGGTGCCTCCGCCGCTGGAGAGGCGACAGCCCTGCACCAGTTCGTGACCCTCTCGCAGCTTCTCCACGAAGCGAGGGATCTCGCCGAAGTCGTAGCTATCGTCCGCATCTCCCATGATTACGTAGCGCCCGCGAGCCGTCGCGACTCCACCCATGAGCGCGCTCCCATACCCGCGCGCCGCCACGGGTACGACGCGTGCTCCCAGCATTCTGGCTATCGCACGCGAACCGTCGGTGCTCCCGTTGTCCGCGACGATTATCTCGCCGGGAATTCCATGTTCGACGAGGGCGCGTCGTGCTTTCCCTATGCATGCTTCGAGCGTCTCCGCTTCGTTGAGGCAAGGCATCACGACGCTCAGTTCCACGGCGTCGGCATCGATGTCGTCGAGCTCGCGAGACGCCGCGATCTCCACTCCGCGATCGGTCGGTGAGTCCGACGTGTGCGGCTCCACGACTGGGCGAATGGGGACTGGCAAGTCATCGATGACCACGGAGCGGCCGTTCGCACGCACTGGCCGGGCGTTGTCGTTACTGGACATTGGCCGCCTCGCCCACGAAGGGGGCGCTCTTCTGCTCGTACAGCACGTAGTCGAATCGGTCGTCGCCGTTCCCGGTGCACGGGAGATCTCTCGATGATGGTCCGGTGGTGGAGCCTCCTCTGGAGCTCTCGCCCGGGTTCGAGCCATCACGTTTCACCCGGATACCAACCCGGTGCTTGCCCTGGAGTATGATCGGGCTCGGGGCGTCGGCGCCCACGCAGTAACGGTCGGCGAATGCCTCCGTGCTTCCGTGGCCGAATAGACGTCCGCCAGCATCCGCGGCGATACTCCCGATCGCGTAGCTCAGCGAATCATCCACGTTGACCTCGACGCGATACCGCAAACCCGGGTCGAGACCGTTGGCGCGCAGGTACCACTCGAAGGAGCTCCCGGAAGGGCTATACCAGAAGACTCCACCCGGCGCGCCCGACTGGCTGGTGCTGTCGACGGCGAGAAGCGCGATGTCGGAGAACCCGGCGGGTGGCTGCTCCGGCATCTCGATCTCGCTGATCGTCTCGGTATCGACCATGCCGGCTTCAGGGCCGCCGCAACTGAGAAGCGTGAGCGAGAGAGCCGCCAGTATCACGATGAGCGGTATAGGGCTCCCGGCACGTTGCTTCTGCCGCACTATCACGGGCGATACCTCGGCTGGAGCCGTCAGGAGCGCATGGTCCGCTCTGGTGACGAGCTCGAGCTGCCGACCCGACCCGCCGATGAGATGATGCCTGATCGAGTAGACCGCGATCAGCAGATAGCCCGAGGCGAAGAGGACGAGGAAGGGAATCGCGCCGTACTCCTGCATCCAGATCGCATACGCGAGTCCGGCAACTGTGTACATCCCCAGCAGCAACTCTCCCACTGTGGTCCACCGTACCGGACTACGGTACTGCTTCTCCTTCCAGCTCTCCCCGCGTGTTGTGATATGGTACTTCGGTGTGCGAATGAACGGGCTCTTCTTGCCGAATAGCCCCTCGAGTGCCGCCTGCGCGTTGTTGACGCTCAGGCCGATGGATGCTCCGAGGAAGAGCGGGAAGCTGGCGACCCGAGGTATCCAGTTGCTGTGCCCGGCCCGCTCGGCTTCTGCGTAGTACGCGAAAGTACCGAATAGCGAGAAGAGGAAGTACGCCGAGAGCGGCCAGAGCACTCGCACGTCGTAATGGTGCGCCGCCACCACCATCAGTGGGTTCAGCAGTCCCACGATGAGAAGAAACGGGTAGGAGCTGTTCCCGAGGAGGTGGGCTGTTCCCTGAAGCTTGTCCCAGCGCGGCAGCTCCGATCGCCAGAGTGATGGCAGCAGCTTGCGAGCGGTCTCCTGCGTACCCTTGGTCCAGCGAAACTGCTGAGCCTTGAGGCCGTGGATGTCGGCGGGAAGCTCCGAGTCACAGGTGACATCCCACAGGTACTTGATCTTCCAGCCCCTCAATTGCGCGCGGTAACTCAGGTCCAGGTCTTCGGTAATCGTGTCGTGCTGCCAGCCGCCGGCATCGCGGATGCAGCTCACACGCAGCAGGCCAGCGGTGCCGTTGAAGGTCAGGAAGAGATCACCCCAGTATCGCGCCGGTTGTTCGACGATGAACTGTCCGTCGAGCCCGAGAGCGGTGGCTCGCGTGAGGATCGAGTAGTCCTCGTTCAGGTAGGTCCAGCGCGCCTGGACGACGCCTATCTCCGCCGAGGTGAAGTGTGGCACGGCGCGGCGCAGGAAGTCATTCGGAATGACGAAGTCGGCGTCGAAGACCGCCACGTACTCACCGCGCGCCCGCTCGAGGCCGTACGCCAGCGCGCCGCTCTTGTAGCCCGCGCGCTCTTCCCGGTGCAGGTGCACCACGTTGAATCCGTGTTCCTGGTACTCCTGCGCCAGTCTACGCGTGAGGGCGAGTGTCTCATCGGTGGAGTCGTCGAGGACCTGAACCTCGAAGCGATCGCGCGGATAATCCACCGCGCAAGCAGAGCCGATGATCCGTTCGACTACGTAGAACTCGTTATAGATGGGTAGCTGGATGGTGACGAAGGGGAGGTCGGCGTCCGCCATGAACGGAGTGCCTTCGTGCCTGCGGTGCGCGTTTCGCCGGAACAGCGATATCAGCACGTATCGGTTGAGACTGAGGACCGACAGCATGCACAGTGCGACGCAGTAGATGACGATGATTACCGCGATGAGCATAGTGGCGCTTGCCTACCTTTCATTCTGGATGCGGGTCGGCGATCCCAGTTCAGTGCTTGTATGGCGAACTGTGCGAGAGGCGGCTCGTCAGGCCCGTCCCAGGATCGCGCCGACGTGATCGTTAGCCGCTCTGTCGACCAGCGAACGAGGCAGGCACAGAGGCGCAACCGTTGTGCCAGTGGCCGGTGCGCCAAGGGGAATCGCCGCGCATCCGCGGATATGAACGGATGCCGCGTACGAATCCCGTGATACTCATCACATCGGGACTAGCGTCTGGCGGCGTTGTACTTCTTGAGGATGGCGCGGACGCGGTCGAGGGGGATCGACTCTACGGTATGGCCGCTGCCTGTGACGGTGGTTGCCATGAAGAGGGAGTTGTAGATCGACTCTTCGGTGGCCTCCACCACGCCCTGGAAGAGCGCCGACATCTCGTCGTTGGGTAGATCGGCGATTTCCCGCGTTTTCTCGCTCCCGCCCCTCGTGGACGCGTCGCTCTCGAGCGGGCGGCGCACGGACTCGGCTGTGGAGAAGGCTATCACGTAGTCGCCCGACCCGTTCGACGCCGATGATCCCGTGCGCGCGAGTCCCATGATCGCGCGCGCTGCGAGGCGGCGAAGGTTGCGATCGGAGAGCGGCGCATCGGTGGCCACGACTATCATGATGGACCCGTCGCCACGCTCGCTCTCCACGTCTCGTTGGAATGCGTAGCGACCGAGCTCCTTGCCCACGGGTGCGCCGAGCACCTGCAGCACGCCGCCAAAGTTGGTCTGCACGAGCACGCCCACCGTGAAACCGCCGAGGGATGGCGGTAGTACGCGCGAAGACGTGCCGATCCCTCCCTTCCAGCCGAACGCGATCGTCCCGGTGCCGGCGCCAACCGCGCCTTCGGTTACTGGCCCTTCGCTCGCACTGGAGAGCGCGTGCCGCACTGCAGCGGCATCCACGGGGCGCGAGCGGATCGCGTTCAGTGTCCCGTCGTTCGTCTCGCCCACTACCGGATTGATCGAGCGGACGTTCTCCATGCCGGGCTGCTCCAGCATCCAGCCGACGAGTGCGTCCGCCGTCTTCCATACGCAGAGCGTACAGGTGAGCAGGATCGGCGTCTCGATCTCTCCCAGCTCCGAGACCTGAGTGACACCGAGCAGCTTCCCGAACCCGTTGCCTACGTGAATCGCGGCAGGTACCCGGTCGAGGAACAGATTGCCCGCGTGCGGCAGGATGGCCGTCACACCGGTGCGAACCGAGTCGCCCTGGATGATAGTGGTGTGTCCAACACGCACTCCAGCCACGTCGGTGATAGCGTTCAGCGCACCAGTGGGGAAGATGCCTGGCGCCACGCCGATGTCGCGCGCGCGTGATGGTGCGGGCGCGATGCCGGATCTCGCAATGGTACTCTGACGCGAGGTGGATGTCCCGGAGGCGGGTCTCTGCGCCACCAGCGCGGCACACGGCAGCATGAGGAGCGAGAGGAGGAAACGCATAACTACATGGTTCAGGGGGCAGGGTTCAGGGGGCAGGAACTACAACTGACAGGGATCAGGTACCTTAACTGAGAGGGATCAGGAAGCAGGGATCAGGTAACTACGGGGGGCAGGGTTCGGGAACTACAGGGGTCAGGAACTACCTGGCAGCCATGCGCAGCTCTCACACGAGGCGCCAGGGGTGATCGGCTAGGGGGATCGCAGCACCGGTCGGCAGGCCGGCCGATACT